>JBAXGK010000258.1:0-3361 GCA_037139435.1 Candidatus Omnitrophota bacterium
AGTAATAAAATGAGGTTATGAAGGTCGGGAATTTCATCCGCCATTCCACGTCTTGTTGGCGCGTGGAAGAAAAGGAAAGAGGAAAACTCGAAATCTGTTTCTCGATGGCACCGCTCGTTAGCGCGATATTTGAGAGGGAGTTTTGGAAACTGTCGAGGAGGTCTTGATTCGGCATGCTACCTTAAGAGGCAACCGGCCTTCAATTTTAAGGCTTCCGCTATTTTCTTGATATTAATGGCCGAAACATTTCGCTCGCCGCGTTCAACGCTGCCAAGATACGAGCGATCAATGCCAGCGAGGTAGGCAAGTTCTTCTTGCGAGATGTTAACTTTTTTGCGGTAACTACGGATGTTTCTACCGATGCTTTTCAGGAGTTCATTGTCGACGGCGGTGTATTTCGAGCTCATGGATTTGTATAATAGTAGAATGATGCGTTTAGATCCACGGACTATAAGCATCATTGTCTTTTCTGGGATTAATGCGAAAAGCGCGTATAATTTGCTGATCCGTAGCAGTTTCAAGCAGAGTAGAATGGAGAACGGTAAATGCCTAAGGATTCATCGGACCAGATCAAGAAGAAGCTAAACGAACTAGACGAAAAACTCTCCAAGCTTACCGTGCTTTTCTTCTCCTACCACATAGCCACAGTGAAATACCTAATGGATGAGGGTGTTGTAGATTCGAATGAATTCAAGAAGTATCTTGGGGAGGCAAAGAAGCAGTTTAAGCAGCTCGATGACGAAGTGGAGTTTTGGCGAATAACAAGAGATGTCAAAAAAAGAAAAGGAAAATAGGCTCGCCTTACTTGCAATGGCTACAGAAACAGAACCAGACAATAATACCCTTCTTCGTGGCTGCTTTGATGGGAATGAGCGGGCCATCCGGACATTCTATGACCGATTCAATAGGCTCATTTATGCCGCGATCCACGGTTGGATAAACAAATCCGCGACTGAAGCGGACCGCGTTGAAGATGTCCAGGAAGTCTTTCACAACGTCCTCATCCTGATCATGGAGGATGGGTTTTCCAGGCTTAAAGGCCTCAGGGAAGTCTCCAAGATCAGCGGATATCTCTACATGATGGCCTATAACGAGACGGGCCGATATTTCCATGAGAAATGGCGGGAGGACAAGCGAAAGACCGAAGAGGCGGCCACGACAGAAGCTGATGATCTCATAGAAAAGCTTTCCCAGGATGACCGCCGGAGGATCGTGGCTGAGCTGATGGAGGCTTTAAGCGAGCGGGAGCGGTCGATTCTCGAATGCTTCTACGGGGAAGAGATGTCATATTCTGGGATCGCCGGAAGGCTGGGGCTTACAACAAGCAACGTGGGGGTCATGATCTCCAGGATCAAGGAAAAATGTGTGAAGTTCATCAAATCGAAATACGGGGAGCGGCTATGAAAATGAGTGTAAGATTATTGCCTTTCCCGGCTCAATATGTGTGGGGTGGCGTGTGAAAAAGAAACAGGACAAGATCGATAGTCTGTTTAGGGATTACTTTGCGGGGGGCTCGTCAAAGATCCGCAAATCAAGTAAGCCTGTGGTTGGGAGTGCGATGTACGAGCTTTCTTGCAAATGTATGGAGTTCTGTGAGGATTCCTATGGCGCGATCAGGGAAAAGTGTCCCGATGCCGCCAGATTGGGCGCTTATGTCGATGCCTCTCTCAATCAGAAAGAGGCGAGCCTTCTGGAAGGCCACCTGTCTGTCTGCAGGAAATGCCGGGACAGGGTGCGCGAAGCTAAAGCCGCGGTCGAGCAGTTTGAAAAAGGCGTGCTTCCCGAAGCCGCTCAGGCTCTCTCCCCAGAAGAGCTTGCCCGCATTGCGAAGAAAAATCCCCGTAAAAAATAGTGTAATAAAAAATGCCCTCCCAGCTCTATATAGGCGGAAAGAGAAATTAAACCGTCTAACGGGGAGGAAGCAGCCATGCCAAAGAAAAACTTAGTTGAGATAGTATGCGTTATAGACCGCTCGGGATCCATGGCAGACATAAGATCTGATGCGGTTGGAGGGTTTAATACGTTCCTCGAGGCCCAGAAGAAGCTTCCGGGTGAGGCGAAAATGACTGTGGCGCTCTTCAACCACACCTATGGGGTGATCCACGGCGGGGCGGACATTCAATCGGTAAAGCCCTTTAATAGCCGAACCTATGTCCCTGACGGAACAACGGCGCTATTGGATGCGGTCGGGAGAACGATTGATGACGCGGGGAAGAGGCTTGCTAATACGCCTGAATGGGAGCGGCCGGAGAAAGTGATCTTTGCGATTCTTACAGACGGCGAGGAGAACGCGAGCAAGGATTACACATGCGAAAAGATCCGCGGGATGATCAAGCGCCAGAGGGAGCAGTACGCTTGGGAGTTCATTTTTCTTGCGGCGAACCAGGACGCTTTCGCTGAAGCCGAGAAGCTTTCGATCGATCGGAGCATGGCCTATAATTTCGAAGCTGACGGTGACGGCATCAGGAAAGCGATGGATGTGATGTGTTGCAGCGTAGCGGAATTTCGCGGAGCGCCTTTCAAGGCGCGTGCGCCACGTAAAGTTATCAAAAAAATCTGAGGTGAAAATGGAGTCGCTTGGGAGCATGGCCAAAGCACTGAATCGCCCGGCTGTTTATCTCCGCGGCTTGCAGACGCGCTTCGAGCTGCCGGTTCTCGGGGAGGCGCAGTATCCGGAAGCATACTTCGCCTTCATTCAGACGATTGTGTTTCTCCGCATGCTGAATGTCTTAGAAGAGTCTCTGCGCGATCTATGGCGTCTTGAAAAGAAGCTGCTCCGGCTGCTGAACCTGGACTCTATCGGATCGAAGACCTGGTACCTCGATGCCTGCGGCCAGACCGTTCATCCAGATAGACGCCTGCTTCTCAGTAACTTCGACCTTGGGGTCAAGCTGCCCTCTGGGACTCTGCAGCTGGGACTGAACTTTGAAAGCAAGCTGCCGGAGTTTTTTGCGGGCTCCGAGATGGGGGAGAGCGCAATCCGAGTTCTGGGAGACTATTTGAAGCTCTACGCCCGCATTCAGGCCGGCGCAGGCGCCGAAGCGGTGCTCGTTAGATCCGCTGCCCGTTGGGCCAAGAGACTGAAATAGCAGAATTAAGCTTTTCTCGTTGCCGGGAAACAGGCCATCCGACCACCATATGGATGTCCTCCCAAGGTTAAACCGCTTGGGGAAGCCCGCCCAGTTGAGGTAGAATCCGAGATGAGATTTAGGCTTTATTTCCTAAAAAAAGAAGGACGATTCGATGACGATGGCGCTATGTTTTAATTGCGGAGAGGTCAAGTTTGGAGCGTTGTGCCCGTGCGAAAAGTGCAAAGCCGGCGCAACGGGGGATGCGATGTTGGATATTGCTTTCACGGACC
>JBAXGK010000259.1:0-3352 GCA_037139435.1 Candidatus Omnitrophota bacterium
TGACGCAAACAAAAACTTGGGAAAAAACGGTATTTTGGTATAATACGCGCCTCCTATTAAAGTAGTTCTGGACTCGAAATGTCGAGCAGTTTTGTCTTTTTATAATCACCCGGTTTCAAGAACGCAAAATAATTTTGAAAAGTTTTTAAACCCTTTAAAAAATAGGACGGACGAAATGCCCTCTACTTTCAGATCCCTTCGATCCTTCGTTGCAATCCCCGTGTTTGGAGCCTTGGCGGTCCTGCTTCTAAGTTTAACGATTCCAACCAGCGCTCGGGCGGCTGCCACATTTAACCTGCTTGATGCGCGTGAGAGGGGAACGACGGTCACCGGCGCGGCCAAAGGCACGCTGACCCCGACATTCGATGAAGCGGTCAAAAAGGATGTTTTGGAATTTGATTACTCGATCCCGCAAGGAGCGACGATTACCTCGTGGGCCAAGAATTTCCCTGCTGAGCTCACCTCTTCCTCCGTTAATAAAGCCAAGATCGGCGTTAAAACCTTCGTAGCCGCTCAGGCGAACGAAGTTTCCGTGACGATGGAAGTTCGCGGAGCGCTTGGAGTTCAGCTAGTTCCTCTCCGTCTTAAAAACGGTTGGGATTCCCTGGAAGAGACACTTGATTGGGCCAAGGTCGGTGCCTTAAAAGAGGTCGCTTTTGTGGTTAGCCCGATGGGAACTCTTCCCGTGAAGGGAACTTTGTCCTTTTCACTGGAATTCGTCCAGCCAGTGGCTGCGCCTGCCACGCCGGTAGTCGGGGTCAAACCCGTGACGGCTGCGGTGACGGCCGTTGCTGCAAAAACCGTTTCAAGACCCGCGATTAAGACAGTTGCGACCGGTGTCGTAAAAACCGGTGCGACATTTGCCCCTCGGACAGTTACAGCGCCTGTGGCGGTTGCCGCAGTCAAAGCCATAGCTCCCGTAGTTGCGAAGGCCGTACCGGCGGTGAGTTCCGCGAAAGTCGTCGCATCGCCTGCCCGATCGTCCTTCGGCCTTTTGGATGCCGGGGACAAGGGAGTGACCAATAACGGATCCGCGAAGGGTGTCATCACTTTTTCTTTTGATGAGGAATCAAAAAAAGATGTTTATGACCTGGGATACACTTTGTCGCCAGGGTCTTCGATCACGGTCTGGACAAAAAAATTTCCGGCGGATCTGACCGGTGCGCAAGTGAATACCCTGGAATTCGGCCTTAGGACGCTTGAAGCCTCTCAGCTGAACGAACTTTCGATCAAGGCCGAGGTGATCGGGGCGGCCAATACGCAGATCATCCCGCTCAACCTTAAGCCGGGCTGGAACGCTATCCGGAAATCCATTCACTGGAACGAAATCGGTGAGCTGAAGGAAGTGAATTTTGTTATTAGCCCCAAAGGGAACAGTAGTACTAGTAAAGGCACTTTGTATCTGGGCTTCGATTTCTGCAAGACCACGTTTTTCAAACAGTTCCTTGTTGCTATAAAATTTGGGTCCGTTTTTATTCTCGCGCTCCTCCTGGCGCTTTTGGCCGGTTTTGTGGGGAAACTCTTCGGTCATAATCGTGACGGCGCGCAGTCCCGTCCGGCAGGGGATCAAGGCCCGGACATTGTCTCTCCGAAGGAAACTTCGATCTTTTCGAGGCTTAAAAAGGATTTCCTCTACGGAGCTATCACCGTATTGATCCTGGGAACGGCGATATGGATCTATTCGCTCGGGGCCTTGGAGGTTTTCACTGCGAGCTCCATGGCGAGCATTCTGGGCGCTGGACTTGTGGGGGCTTTGATCGCGGAATGTTTGAAGCACCAATTCACGGGAAAACATCTGACGTCGGCCGAAGTTTTTCTGAATGTTTTAATGACAGGGTTTCTGGCGGCGTCCTCAAGCCGTTTGGAACTCTTGCAGGCTCCCACGATGTGGAGCAATCTTCTCATGATCAATAAGCTCACGGCGACAGTCGCCTTCTTGATCTATCAGATATTTAATGCCCACGCGTTTGCGGCGGACGGTAAGAATCTTAAACCCATTTCTGCCGCTTTGATCATCGGAACGCCGTATGTGGTGGGTTGGCTGCTTTTGTTGGAAAACGTGACTCTTTTGCAGTCCATGACTTACAGCGCTACGTTCGGGCTCTTGGCCGCGTGGCCCGCGCTTCTCGAAGGGATCGGCCGGCTTCTGGTCGTGTTTGTTTTTAATGAACTGCTTGCGGCAGGGATCGGGTATTCGACGAAAGGGAAGCTTCTCCAGACGGTCAAAGCGCATTTGTTGCTTCTGCTTGTTTCTTTAGGGGTCGTGGTGGCGCCCTCCATCGCGAATTGTGGGTCGCTCGCTTGGGTGGCCGGATTGCCGGAGATCTTGAGGGCTCTAATTTCTGTTCTTGCGACGGTTCTTTCTTTCGGCGGCCTGTGGGGAGAAATTTATCTTATCACCGGGATATTGCTGGATGGCGGCAAACGCATCGCGCCTTCAGCAGACAACATTTTTAAGAATGTCACGACCGGCATGAAAAAAGGTATGGCCTACAGCGGTATTCTGATGGCGATCCTTTACGCTCTTTCCATGACCTTTGCGGCTCCTGCGGCGCTCAAGTTCATGGCTTCGTTCCCTTATGCGATCGGGATCCTTGTCGGGGCTTTGATTTTTCCATTCGTTAAGACCATTATCGAGACCTTCGACGGCAGTCTGCCGTTCTTTGAACGAGCGTGTTATAGCTACAAGAGCAAAACACTTTATGCGCGCGGCGCCGTGGCCGGATTCGGACTTGCTTACATTCTCGCCAACGGGTATATCGCAAAGGCCATGTCGGAGAGGGTTCTCTTCGGCCTTCTGATCGGTCTTTTGGCTTCGGGCGGTATCAGTTTCCTGAGGGATGTGTACTATGCCTCAAGGGGTTGCGGTAAAGTCCAGTCCTGGCGTCTTTACTTTGTCGATTCGCTTCTTGGTATTTTCCTCGGAAGCGCCGTTGCCTTTTATCTGGATGTACCTCAGGTCGCGGTCATTCTCTATAAATTCAAGCTTTATGTCACCGCACATTTTTCTGCGGCGCAATATGCAGCGTATCCTGCTTTCAACTCCGCCGGAGAAATGTCTTTTACGACCTACCCGTATTTGAACAACGTGGGGCATTACGTGCAGCCGGTCTTGATCAGTAAGTGGGGGCAGATGGACTTGGGGTTCACCCCGGGCGGAGTCAAATTGCTTTTCACCGAATCACTGGACGGCGTGATCAAGTGGTCGGTCGCAACATGGCTCTTTGCCGTGAACAAAGTGTTCATGCAGGCGTTCTTTGATAAAGATAAGGCTCCGATCAAGTTCTTCTTTTCGAAAGCGGGCTTGGCGCAGCTGAGCGAGTTGATGATCCACGTGCTCAGGTGGGGTCTC
>JBAXGK010000260.1:0-3320 GCA_037139435.1 Candidatus Omnitrophota bacterium
TCCCCGCTATTATTAGAATTTCATAAAAGGATTCGTGCGCCGCTCATGCTCGATCGTGGAAGAATCCGCGTCCCCGTAGGCATGGCCTGGGAACACCTGGAGCGATCCATCCAAGGAAGCAAGCCGCTTCAGGCTTTGCAGGATCTTCTTCTCATCGCCCCCCGGAAGATCGCAGCGGCCGCAGGCCCCCACAAAAAGCGTGTCGCCTGTCACGAGTTTATCGCCGGCCAGAATGCACTGCGCTCCCTCGGTGTGGCCCGGCGTGTGTAGAAAGGTCATTTCCACCTCCCCGATCTGAAGCTTGGAGCCTTCCCGGGTTTCCACGAGATGGTCTTTGAACTCTTTCAGAAATTTCGCCTCGTTCTCATGGACATAGACCTTCACCCCGGTCTTTTGAATCAGTCCTTCCACGCCGTTCGAATGGTCAAAATGTGTATGCGTAAGGATCCCTGCCACGACCTTCATGCCGTCTTTTTCCGCTTCCTTGAGAACGGCGTCAACGTCCCAAGCGGGGTCGACCATCACGCATTCTTTTTTCTTTTTGTCGCCGACGAGATAGATAAAATTTCCCATATACCCGACGGGGACCTGTTTGAAGTAAAGGTTCTTACTCTCCACAGCAACAGCAGCCCTTTTTCTTCGTGCTCTCGTAATAAATCACTTCGAGCGTGGGATCGTCTTGAATTTTGAGCCGCTTTTTTTCTATAAAAGTCGGCGGGATCTCGGGGTAAAGTACATCGCCATCGTAATCGGCGTGAATGCGGGTCAAATAGATCGCATCGACACGGTCGATCGTGGTCCGGTAAAGCTCGGCCCCTCCGATAATAAAGGCATGCTCGGTCTTAACGTTTTTCAACGCTTCATCCAAAGAGGCGAAGAAGGTTTGCCCCGGATACGGCTTCGCGCCGCTCCGGTCCAAAATAATGTTGATACGCCCGGGCAAGGCCTTACAGCCTAAGCTTTCAAACGTCTTGAGGCCCATAATCACCGTCTGCCCAAGAGTCGTGGCTTTGAAATGCTGCAAATCCTTGGAAAAATGCCACGGGAGCTGATTCCCTTTCCCGATCACGCGATTATTAGCGACAGCAACAATATGATAAAGCATGAAACCTCCTAGAAATCGCTCAACGCACAACGCGCAAAGCGCAACGACTCGTCTGCTCGTTGTGCGTTGACCGTTGCGCGTTGCGCAGGTTATACCGCAACAGGCGCTTTGATCGCCGGATGCGGGTCATAATTTTCGAGCGTAAAATCTTCGTATTTGAAATCAAAAATGCTTTTTACCTTGGGATTCACGATCATATTCGGCAGAGAGCGAGGCTCGCGAGAAAGCTGGAGATTTACCTGCTCCCTATGATTCAGGTAAATGTGAACATCCCCGAAGGTATGGATGAACTCCCCGGGCTGAAGGCCTGTGACCTGCGCCATCATCATCGTAAGCAGTGCGTACGAAGCGATATTGAACGGCACTCCAAGAAAAACGTCGGCACTACGCTGATAAAGCTGGCAGGAAAGTTTTCCGTTTAACACATAAAACTGAAAGAAGGCGTGGCAAGGCGGCAAGGCCATCTTCTCGATCTCTCCGACATTCCAAGCGCACACGATGATCCGGCGGCTGTCCGGTGTTTGCTTGATCATCTCCACTGCCTGCGTGATCTGATCCACGGGAGGACCCTCCGGACACTTCCACGCGCGCCATTGAGCGCCATAGACCGGCCCGAGGTCCCCGCTCGCGTCCGCCCACTCATCCCAGATCGTCACACCGTTGTCTTTCAGGAACTTGATATTGGTATCGCCCCTGAGAAGCCAGAGCAGCTCGTAGATCACCGCCTTGGTGTAGACCTTCTTGGTGGTGAGAAGCGGGAATCCCCGCGCCAGATCAAAACGCATTTGATAGCCAAACGTGCTGATCGTGCCGGTACCGGTGCGATCCTTCTTCTCGGTCCCCTGATCGAGAATGTGTTTTAAAAGATCCAGATATTGTTTCATACCGCTTGGCCCTGTCCGTCTGCCAGGCCGGCCTCCGCGGTTTCGGATGCGACTTGCTTCTGCTCTTCCAGCATGCCAGAGGAAAGGCTCTCAGGAGAACTCTTTTGGGATTCCGCGGCGGGTGGAACGTCTTTTAAAAAATGCGTGTCATCGACATTGAGATCGTTAAAAAAAGAAGCCTGGAGACTGAAGATCGCTGGATCCCCCGAACTCTTCACATAAACAAGTCCCCCCTTTTCGTCCACAGGACCCGCATTGAGAAGCACCTTCTTACCTTCTTCGGTCACGGCTAACTGCCAAACGGGTTTCTCAACGCCATACCCTTTGCCACCCGGGTCCACGACCTTCTCGGCCCGGGCGCTGTTCATCGCGGCAATGAATTTCTGGACTTTGCCGGAGTCAAGCGATGCGGTCATATCTTTACGCAAAAATTTCCAAAAGCTTTTGAGCGAATCCTTGGGATCGATCACGCGCTCCAATCCGGCAATCATCGTTTTTTCCTCACCCTTGAGAAGATAGACGGTTATTTTGGTCACTTTCTCAGGTTCGAGATTGAAAAGACTTAGATCTGCCCAAAAAAGGCCCGGCGGCGCGGTCTCATTGGATGCGCCATAGATCCCCAAAAGCTCTGCGATGTTCACTCCCACAAGATAGACGTCTTCACTTGCGGCCTTGCGGATGAAATAGTCGGCCTCACCGGCCTGTTTCGTCCCAACCCGAAGGTCTTCGAGCAAAACATTCCCTGTTCCAAAAAGCTTGATCGAAAAAGCCTCCGTGTCTTGAATGCCAAAGTCCGCTAAAAGCTTCTTCCCGGAACCGCGAAGCTCGCCTTGAGCGGAACGAAGCTTCTGAATAAGATTTTCCACCTTCACAGGATCTGCCGTGGCATCCCAAAGGCTCTTCACTTTCCAAATGCCATTCTCTTTCGCGAGCTCCACCGCCGCGGATTGAGTGCCGCGACCGAGCCGGATCCTTTCGAGTCGTACTGGATCGAATTCCGCCAAAGCAACGCGCCCTCCGAGAGCGGAGCCTGCGTTGTCGCCCGCCGAACGGACCCAGGACTTCAAAAGGATCCCCAAGGCGAGGATCCCGAAAATAACGCTTAAGATAATGATTTGTTTTGGTTTCATAGAATTTTACTGTTCCAGGACCGGGTCTTGTTCAGGCGGTTAGGCTTTTCATGTAGAGTTGCTTGGTCCGACGGCGCATATACGCCCGTCCAAAGCCCAACAGAGCGACAAGAACCGGCACCAGGAACATAACGAAGAGCCGCCAGGCCACTTTTGCGGGGGCCGAAACTTTGGAAAGCGCGCGCGCCACCTGCCCTTTCG
>JBAXGK010000261.1:0-3313 GCA_037139435.1 Candidatus Omnitrophota bacterium
CGCGTGGGGCATCCCCAATGGAATCCGCGGCGATCTGCGCTTCGTGAAGGATCTTGTCGGCCGGGATCTCTGTCACAGCCGCAATGGCGGCATCCAAAAGAACGGCGTAACCTTGAACGCGCTTGAGCTTTTCGAGATAGAAACGGAAATAGGTAATTTCGCGCGGCGTGTAATAGGGGTGGTTCAGGAACTGGAGCACTTTCTCCTGGGCGAACCCCATGTCTTGGAGCGCCTTCTGATTCATCTTGTAGAGATCTCCGCGATCGTTGTCATCGACCAACTGGTCGGCAGCGCTATTGATATTACTCACGGTCATAACGGCCGAAGCAATAAATCCAACCGGGACAAAAAAAGTTGCAACAGCGACAATTCCCCGCCCGCCCATGTTGGCCTTAGCCATCGAATCGAGTCTTGCCTGAAGATCCGGGTTCCGGCTGTAAACGTCCACACCGAGTTTTTTGGCAAGTTGGCGTTTCGTGGAGCTCAAAAAACCGTCTCCCTTTTCCCCTTTTTCTTTTTTCCGGAAAACTCCTCCGATCTTATTCCCCAATTTTCCGACCCCTCTGCCGATCCCCTCCACGGAATCCACGGGATGGACCGCAAGGTTTTTGAGACCTGTCCCTGTCCCCTTGATCGAATCGACCGCACCATCCGCGATCCCACTCCCTGTACCCTCGCTTGCATTGAGCTGCGCAAGCACGTCAACCTCATGGAGAAATTTTTTAAGATTGGTCAGCCCGCGAATGGTTGAGCGCCCCTGAGGTGAGGTGACCGTAAACGTCAGAAAACCCGGAAACTGAGGGTTTTCCTGGATCGAGGCGATCTGGACATTAGCCGATTTCGACGGATAAAAATCCTTCGGAAGCCGAAGATCTTGCATGGTGACCGCTCCAAAGGAGAGCGTCTGGGAAACAAACAGAGAGAGAGCCAAAAAATAGCCGACCTTTTTTTTCACAAGAAAGCCTTTCGTTGAATTTTTTAGGCGGTTTTTTCTTGAACTTCAGCCGCGGCCGGCGCGGAGTCCTTCGCCGGCATTTTCCCCATCATCGGGCATTGCTTTCCGCCCATGGGCGGCATCGGCATTTTAACTTCAGCTTCTTTGACGACGTTCAGATCCGCGTCATATTTCGTCAGATTGTTGCCAACGAGAACAAAAACCCCGCCTTCATCCGTGGCGACCATCTGGGCTTTTCCCATCATGGGACCACACATCTTTTCCATGCCAGGCATGGGCATCCCCATGGGCTTCTCCATCGACATCCCCGGCATTTCATCTTTTTTTGTTTCTTCAGCAAACGCCGAAACCGACATCAAAAGCGACAATGCCACCACAGCCACCAGGATCTTTTTCATGATGCTCCTCCTTGTGTGAATTTCGTTTTTACGCTTTCCCGGCAGAACCGAGAACCTGCTCATTTTTGTGTTTGTACATGGCCACCAACGCATCACGAGCGGGGCCAAGATACTTGCGCGGATCGAATTCCGCGGGTTTTTCTTTAAAAGTCTTCCGGATCGCTGCGGTCATCCACAAACGTCCGTCGGAATCGATATTGACCTTGCATACTGCGGATTTGGCCGCTTTACGAAGTTGTTCTTCGGGGATCCCGACGGAATCCTTGAGCGCACCGCCACAATCGTTAATAATCTTGACCGCTTCCGCAGGGACTGACGACGCACCATGAAGCACGATCGGGAAACCCGGAATCTTCTGCTCGATCTCTTCCAGGATATCGAAACGCAGGGGCGGCGGGATCAGAATTCCTTCGGCATTCCGCGTGCATTGGGCCGGCTTGAACTTGTTCGCGCCGTGTGAAGTCCCGATCGAGATCGCGAGCGAATCCACGTTGGTTTCTTTCACGAACTTCACGACGTCATTCGGATCGGTGTAGGTCGAATGTTCCGCGTGCACGTCGTCTTCGATCCCAGCCAGAACGCCGAGCTCCCCTTCGACGGTCACATCATTCTTATGAGCGAACTCAACGACTTGTTTGGTCAACTCGATGTTTTTTTCAAAGGCATGATGGGAACCATCGATCATGACGGATGAAAATCCGGATTCGATGCAGGACTTCGCAAGCTCAAAGGTATCGCCATGGTCGAGGTGAAGCGCCATCGGAACAGGCTTGAGACCCTTCTCTTTAGCGTAAGCCTTCATCATCTCCACCGCCCCTTGCCCCATATACTGAAGCAGGATCTGGTCGGCATATTTACGCGCGCCGCTTGAGACCTGAAGGATCACGGGGGATTGCGTTTCCACGCAAGCCACCACGATTGCCTGGATCTGCTCCATGTTGTTGAAATTATAGGCCGGGACCGCGTAGCCGCCCTTAAAAGCCTTCTGGAACATTTCGCGTGTGTTGACAAAACCAAGCTGCTTGTACGAGATCATTTAAATTCTCCTTGCCCCGTTAGAGCTTTGACCGGCTCTATCGGAGTCTATTTTGTTGTTCGTTGCGTATTATTTCTTAAACTCTCTTTTAAAACATTTGTATCTCTAACGGGGTTAATTCGGACCTACCCCTTAGCTTCACTCCCTTCGCTAAGGGATGTCCTCATTAATAATTTTCGATCCAGATCTCAAAGTTTCCCTGAGGATGATCGCAGACAGGGCAACGCTCCGGGGCCTTGGAAGCCTCGACGATATACCCGCACTCGAGGCATATCCAATAAACCTTGCCGTCCTTCACAAAGAGTTTGTGCTGTTCCATGGCGTTGTGAAGCTTGTTGTAGCGATCTGCATGGCGCTTCTCGACCCCCGCCACGTGTTTGAAAGTCCTCGCGACATCCGCGAAGCCTTCCTGGTCGGCAACGGTCGCGAACGAAGGATAAATATCCGTCCATTCTTCCGTTTCGCCGGCGGCAGCATATTGAAGATTATGGAGGGTATCCCCGAGCGCCACCGGATAGGTCGCATTGATCGTGACGGGGGTTTCATTGAGCCCATGCTTGATCAGATGGTTAAAAAAAAGCTTGGCATGCTCTTTTTCGTTATCCGCTGTCTCCTGGAAGATATTGGAAATCTGGCGGTAGCCTTCCTTCATGGCAATTTTGGAATAATAGGTGTAGCGCATCCGCGCCTGGGATTCGCCGGCAAACGATTTCATGAGATTTTCAGCGGTTTTACTTCCTTTAAATTCTGCCATAAACGCCTCCTGAGGTTAAAAGAGATGCCATCAGAACGACAAACAAGGGGGACTTCCTCCCGAAACAGGGCGTCATTATACCACCCCGTGAAGAGCGGTAAAGTAAAAGGTAAGAGCCCCAAATCCTAGATAGACTTCGAAACATGTTTTTCTCGGGTTTGAGAAAAAGC
>JBAXGK010000262.1:0-3312 GCA_037139435.1 Candidatus Omnitrophota bacterium
CTTCTGACATCGAGATTGGCAAGAACCTCTCTAAGAATTCCCTGGTATTCTTTAACCTTGGGGATATCCCCCTGGGCAAGGGCCTCTTTAAATTGCGCTAGATTTTCTCGCAGGGTGCGCGCCATGTCCCTTTGCTGCTGAAGATAGTTTTTCAGCACACGCTTGACTTCCGTTTCCCGTTCTTCCAGAGCCGCTAAGACCCCCTGGGTCATGCGATCAAAATCTTTTTTTCTTAAATGTTCATTATGAGCCAGGGTATCTCGCAGCTCTGTACTGATCTTCCGGCCCTCTTCCTTATTATCGAGAAAGGTCTCCTGGAAGTCGTTAAGGATCTGATGCGTTGCGTCAAACATGACCCCGACGCTTTCGATCCTTGATTCATAAGAAGAAATTACATTTTCTGCGGCGCTTTTAAGATCTAGGATTTCCGTCATAATATTTTCGACTCCTCTTTTCCTCTTTTAGAAGGAATATCTTGGCTAGCCATGCTTTTTCCTGCCTCAGCAGGATAAGGGTGGTTGGGCAAGAATCCCTCTTGACCTACGCCTTAGGCTGCTGTTGCCGTTAAACCGATCGCTTCAGCATACTTCAGGTAAGTCTCGACTGACGCCACTACAACTCGGGCTTCAATTGCAAGAATCTCGATACCAACCAAAGAGACTCGTACCCAAGCATCCACTACCACTCCCTTGTCCAGAATACGGTCAATAACCTCGACCAAGCTACTGGAACCAATTGCTTTTTCGACTGCCATGATCAACACCCCCTCTCTTTATTAAATTCCGCTTTTTAAACTCGAGGAGCGGTGAAACTCTTTCATTTACTTCTACTACAATCCCTTATATAGCAACAAGCATGCCAAACACAAAAACTCTAGAAAGATTTTTAAATCTCGTGGGGCCACATTTCGCATCTTGTTTACAGGTAATAAGTTAGCGAGTGATGGAATTCAAAAATAATTGGATAGGTTTTTTTCCGCCAAGTACTAAAATGGCCTTAGCCTTGAAAAGTGTTGAGCTAGCTCAACACTTTTGATGGAATTGGCTTACAGCCTTGCAGGGGTTGCAAGAGGGTGTGAGGCCCGGAGAAATTACTGGATTTGGAATTCCTCTATTTTGGAATAAAGGGTGGTGCGGTCTATTTTAAGGATCCTCGCGGCCTTGGCTTTATTGCCCCCGGCCTTCACCAGGGCCGCTTTGATCATCTTCTCCTCAATTTGTCCCGAGGACTTTTTCTTCGCCGCCCTAAGAGAAGCGCCTTCGTCGGACTCCGGGATGGGCGCTTGTGGTTGCATTTGAGACTGCGCGGGCAGGGCCCCTTTATTCAAGGAAAAGCACGCGGGAGTGATTTTCGCAGAATCGGCCAGAAGGACCGCCCGCTTGATCGCATTTTTTAGCTCCCGGACATTCCCCGGCCAGGGATAATCGAGAAGAAATCGCATGGCCTCCCCCGAGAAACCTTCCACCTTTCGATGAAGCTCCTTGTTCGCCTCCTCCAGAAAATACCGGGTTAAAACGGGCAGATCTTCCCTTCTTTCTCTTAACGGCGGGAGGACGATATGGAACTCGTTAAATCTGTGAAAAAGGTCTTCCCTGAATTTACCCGTTTTTACAGCCTCTAAAAAATCAATATTCGTTGCCACGATGATCCGCACATCAACGCTTATGTCTTTCTTCCCGCCCAAATGTTGAAATTTTCTTTCCTGGACGGCTCTCAAAAGCTTCGCCTGTATCGTATTGGGGATATTGGTGATCTCATCGAAGAAGAGCGTGCCGCCATGGGCCTGTTCAAACTTACCTTCTTTGCGTTCCACGGCCCCGGTAAAAGCGCCCTTTTCATAACCGAAGAGCTCGCTTTCAACCAGGCTGTCCGGAATGGCGCCGCAATCGATGGCGATGAAAGGCTTGTCTTTACGCGGGCTCTTTTCGTGGATCATCCGGGCGATCACTTCTTTCCCGGTGCCGCTCTCCCCCTGAAGTATCACGGTCATATTGGTGGGGGCGATAATCTCAACTTGTTTCAAGATCTGTTTTATTTTAGGGCTATCTCCCATCGTCTCTTCCAGGGGTGTGGGGATCTGGCCCAATTTCTTCCTTAAAGAATCCACTTCCCGGCATAGATACTGGGTATGAAGCGCCTTTTTGATGATGAGGATCAGCTCTTCATCATCAAAAGGCTTTGTGATGTAGTCATAAGCCCCTAATTTCATGGCATGGACCGCGTTCTTCACATCGCTATTCGCGGTCAACATGATCACGGGTAAATTGTTTCCTTTTTTTTTCATTTCCTGCAACAATTCCACTCCGTCCATCCCGGGCAGTTTCATATCCAGCAAGACCAGGTCCGGCGCGCTTTGTTCCATAGCCTTAAGCGCCTGTTTCCCATCCTTGGCGGCAATGACTTCGTGGCCCTCCTCCTCCAAAACAGCGGCGAGGTTAAAGCGAAAGTCTTCGTCGTCGTCTACGATCAGAATTTTTTTCAACACACACCTCTTCCTGTATTTAAGCCACTCGAGTTTTGAAAATCGCAAGTTATTCCGCCGGAGGACGGATCAGCCTGTGGCTGAAAACCGTCCTTCTGACACATTGCTTTGTTGCAAGCAGGTGCGGGGTTCATAGGACTCACCCTCTCCTGGATATTTCTTTGATGCTCTTCAGAATGTCCTCTTCAATAAAAGGCTTGTCAATGAAACTATAAGCACCCAATTTCTTCGCTTTGTCTCTCGCCTCTTCGCTGCCATACGCCGTGATCATGCTGACGACAGTTCTGGGGCTTATCGCCCTGATCTTGGAAAGGATCTTCAGACCATCGCCATCGGGTAATTTTAAATCACAAAATACCATGTCAGGAGCCTGCTCTTTCACACTGAGCATAGCCTCTTTCCGTGTATGGGCCAATCTTACCTGATAGCCACGAGAGCTTAGGGCGTCCCCTAAAAGCAGGCACAGATCTTTTTCGTCATCCACAATTAAAATGTTCTCAATCTGGATCTTCCCTGGCAGGGCACTTTTGGTCAGAGCCTCCTTTAAAAGCTTTTTTGCTTGAGCCCTTCGATAACGCTGAAAGTAGGGGGTCAGCTCCCTGAGTTCTTCGGGTTTTCGCCAGCCGGACAAACCGCTACGCATGACCACGGCTTCTCCTCGTTTTACCTTTCTAACGGCATCTATTACTGCATTTAATATAACATCAGTATTATACCCTTCGGTTTCACTTTCAGCTTTCGCCCAAGTTGTGTAATTACCCTTCCAATACACTAATCTTTTTTGGAAAGCCCATTTTACAATTGGTAAAAATGATTTTGGGATTAAGGAT
>JBAXGK010000263.1:0-3285 GCA_037139435.1 Candidatus Omnitrophota bacterium
ATTTGCGCTATAAACCATTGCAAACATAAGGGTTACGCGTTAGACAATAAATTAATAATCGGGTGAAGTTCTGATGAAGGAGGAGTGATTATTTTATGCCGAACGGAGGTGAGGACTAAGCGGCCCTCAGAACGCTCCGGATGGAATCGAGGAACTTGCGGGTTTTGAGAACTTTTCCGAGACGATAATTAAGGAAGGTGAGAATGAGAGTCTTAATCTGGCTCTCGACCACAGAGCTGTGGGACACGCGAAGGCAATCTGCTAGCGGTTCCTTGCTATAAGAACGCAAGACCGCAAGTGCCCCGGAACCCACAGGCAATGCGGCGGTATCCTTCGAGCGACAACGCTCACAGATAAGGGCTCCGTGAGCTATGGAAAAAAAACCCTTCTCAAGGGGTTTTGCGCCGCACTCCAGACAGCTTTCAAGAAAAGGAAGCCATCCCATTTCCCTGAGAAGTTGTGTCACGAAAACCGTCTCAAGCCGCGGAGGCGGGATTACGGGCAGAAAGCGAAAACTCTCCTTCAGAAGATCGAAGATCTTCGGGTGAGGGTCCTGAACCTCGGTCAGCTCATCCACCAACTCACAAAAATAACTGGCATAGGCGATCCCGTCCAGCCGGTCACGAAGCGCATGATGGCTTTCGAGGATCGTAGCATCGGAAATCAGATGAAGATCCGAGCGTTTTTTTTCGTAGAAGACGTACTCCGCATGGGTAAAAAGCTCAAACCCCGCCTGACGGATTTCCCCTTCCCGGTGCACGCCCTTCACGACCCCGCGCACTTTTCCTAGCTGGGGAGTGAAAAAAGTAACGATGAGGGAACTCGAGCGGAACGGCATCGTCTTCAAGACGAGGGCTTCGGTCTTGTGGATACTCATAAAGCTATTTTTTCTTTTTTACGCGCGTGAGGATCTGACTTTGCTTGCGGTGCATCTTCTTGAATGCGACGCGGTCCTTGTCCTCATAGCCCATAAGGTGAAGGATCCCGTGGCAGAGACAATAGTGCAGCTCTTCTTCAAAGGTATGCTCGTATTCCTTGGCTTGCGTACGGATCGTGGGAAGACAGAGCGCGATATCCCCGAGAAAATCGATATCCTTGCGGGCGATGACTTGCGCGGGAAGCATTTCTTTCAAATGCCCTGGAGATTTCTGCTGACTGAACGCGAGCACGTCGGTCGACCATGCGTGGCGGAGATAACGACGATTGAGCTTACGCATCTCAGGACCGTCCACAAGAACGACACTCAACACCGCTCTTTTAAAACCGAGGTCCTTCAAGATCTTGGTGGCTATCTTCTTGAGGATGACCTCCGAGACCTTGATCCGGGGACAATCCTGCTTCAGATAGATCTCATACGCCATGAAGGGACCTCAGCAGAAGCTCATCGAAAGTGTGGGATTTCAAAGCGCTGGGCCTAGGATTCTTCCCGAGCCTGTTTACGCTCGTGCTTATCATACGCCTTGATGATCTCTTGCACGAGCGGGTGGCGCACCACGTCGGTCTCGTTCAAATAGATAAACTGGATGTCCGGAATATCGGCGAGGATCGTGCGGACCTCCACAAGTCCGGATTTCTTCGCGGATGGAAGGTCGATCTGAGTGATATCCCCTGTGATCACAACCTTGGAGGTCTGCCCCAAGCGCGTCAGGAACATTTTCATCTGACTGTGCGTGCAGTTCTGCGCTTCATCGAGAATGACATAGGAGTCGTTCAAGGTCCGGCCGCGCATGTACGCGATCGGCGCGATCTCAATCGCCCCACGCTCAGTGTAACGGGCCACTTCATCGAATTCGAGCATGTCATAGAGCGCGTCATAAAGCGGCCGCAGATACGGATTTACTTTCGCGGCCAAATCCCCAGGCAAAAATCCAAGATTTTCCCCAGCTTCCACGGCGGGACGGGTCAAGATGATACGAGCCACCTGTTTTTTCTTGAGAGCTTCAATAGCCGCGGCCATGGCGAGATAGGTTTTTCCGGTACCTGCCGGGCCGATGGAGATCACGATATCGTGCGTCTGCATGGCCTTTAGATACGCAAGCTGGTTCTCGCTGCGAGCCTGGATCACTTTCCCGCGATGAAAGAAATGGATCCCACCGCCTTGCGGAGGCGTAACGCGAGCCTCGACCTTGGGACTAGCCTCGGCGCTCGCCTTTTCCAGTAAGCGGCCACCCTTGCGAATCATCTCAAGCATCCTGACAAAAAAACGCGAAGCTTCTTCCACGTTCTTTTTATCGCCGATGATCTTCATCCGGTCATTACGCGCCACGATCTTGACGCGATGGTCCTTCTCCGCCTGCCGGACATTCTGGTCCAGATTGCCATAAAGAGCTTTCGCTTCATCGTTCGAATGCAGCTTAATGAGTTTTTGCAAGGTGGATCCCCTTTTTATGTTTTGGGCCGCTCGAGCCACATACGCTTGGCATCAAGATTGAGTTCTTTGAGCTGACGTTCCGTCGCGGGTGACGGAGCATCCGTCATGAGACAGGTACCCTTTTGTGTTTTTGGAAAAGCGATCACTTCGCGAATGGAGTCACGATCCAGAAGCAGTGTGATCAGCCGGTCCACGCCGATTGCGAGGCCTCCGTGCGGCGGCGCGCCAAATGTCAGCGCCTTAAGAAGAAATCCGAACTGAGCCTCCGCCTGCTCGGGCGTAAAATTCAGCAACTGAAAGATTTTGGCCTGCACGGCCCGGTCATGGATACGAATACTGCCACCGCCCGTCTCAGTCCCGTTGATGATCAGGTCATAGGCTCGCGCCCTCACTTTGAGAGGGTCCTTATCCAGCATCGGCACATCCTCAGGCTTCGGCGATGTGAACGGGTGATGACAGGCGTCGCAGCGCTTTTCTTCCTCGTTCCAATCAAAGAGCGGAAAATCCACGACCCAAAGAAGTTCGAACTTCCCCTCCGGGATCATCTTATGCTTGTCCGCGAGAGAACACCGCAGTGCGCCGAGCGCCGTAACCGCGGTTTTAAACTTATCCGCCACGATAAAGAGAATATCGCCCGGCTTTGCGCCCGCGGTCTGGATCATTTTTCCGATCCGCGCCGCATCAAAGAATTTCTGGATCGGAGATTCGACCGTGTCTGTCCCCGTCACCTTGAACCAGGCAAGTCCTTTCACGCCGTAATCCTGCTTGAGCCACTGGGTCAGATCATCGAAATCCTTGCGGGAGAATTCCACGCCTGCGGGCGGCGTAACGTAAGCCCACGGATCTCGCCGCCATTTGCTATCGTTTCATCAAAGATCTTGAATCCGCTTTTTTCAAAGACGGGCGTAAGATCC
>JBAXGK010000264.1:0-3246 GCA_037139435.1 Candidatus Omnitrophota bacterium
GATCTTTACCGCCCCGCTTGCACACAGGGGGTAACGATCAATGGTATCATTCCCAAGATTTATTAAATAGTCTATTGCCATGTCGCCGTCCTTTTGATATATTGTGTCCGCTTACCATCCGGTTGCAATCAATGCTTGGCAGGGATTTGGCGCTATTTTTTTCTGCATTTGGTTATAATTATTCTATTCATGAACTAGCGCGTTGAAGTAGGAAAGTCGTTTCTCTGCACGACAGTAGTATTAAAAAAGGACCGGACAGATGGCCTTATTGCCTCGCAAGAAAGCTAAGTCAGTCAAAGAAGAGCCTCTTAAAAAGGCACAAGGCAAAACCTCCGTAAAAAAAACTGCGGCTAAATTGGTCGCGTCAACTCTCAAGCGGGTCCCCGTCATCAAACGATCTGCTTCGGTCCTTTCTCTAAAGCAGCCGCTTGCAGCGATTCCTGAAGTTGTGGCTATGCCTCCCAAGGTCGCGCCGCGGGTTTATCAAGAAATGCCGCGCGAACTTCCGGACAATTACGGCGATAATCAGGTCTATCTCATCGTCCGCGATCCTTATTGGGTCTATGCTTACTGGGAGATCCAGGAAGATCATCAGCGTCAAAATCTTGCAAAGCTCGGCGGAAGCTGGGAGAGTGTTGTTTCCGTTCTTCGCATCTATGACACCACAGAAGAAGGTAAAGATCCCTCTGTAACTGATATCGTTCTCCAGAACATGAGCAAGTGTTGGTACGTTAACACCCAGCCGAACCACAGCTATTTCGTTGAAATTGGGCTTTTGCACCGTGACGGCCGTTTTATCTGTCTTGCCCGCTCCAATCACATAACGACCCCAAGGTCCGGGATGTCCGAGATCATTGATGATCAGTGGATGAGCGTTGATTTTGACAAGATGTATGCTCTGTCAGGTGGGTTCCAGGTCGGGAAAAGCTCTGCCGAGCTTCGAACCCTCATGGAAGAACGCTTCAAGAACGCCATCACTTCGGGCTCGGGAGCCGGTGCTGTTTCCAGCTTTTCCAGCCCGGTCAAGATCAAGCAGCGCGGGTTTAATTTTTGGCTTGAATGCGAACTCATCATCTACGGTGGCACGGAACCTGATGCTAAGGTGACTATGCAGGGAAGACCGGTTCAGCTCCGGCCGGACGGAACCTTTACGCTCCGCTACGGACTTCCGGATGGGAAATTCATCTTTGATTGTCATGCCGAATCTTCGGACGGCATCGAAGAAAGAATCATCACCCCGATCGTGAGCCGTAACACAGAAAGGCCCGCTCCTGTCATCAAGGCAGGAAAGCACGCCTAGCTATGGAAAAAGGTTTTCTTTCCATAGTGCTCCACGCGCATCTCCCGTTCATTCGCCATCCTGAACACGAATACTTCTTAGAAGAGGCCTGGCTTTACGAGGCCATTACCGAGACCTACATCCCGCTCATCCACATGTTCGAGGGCTTGGAACGTGACAACGTTCCTTGGCGCCTTACGATGTCTCTCACACCTTCCCTGATGTCGATGCTCCGGGACGAGCTTTTACAGAACCGCTACCTGCGGCATCTGGACAAGATGATCGAGTTAGCCAATAAAGAGATCGAGCGCACGCGTTTCCAGCCCGAATTTCATGAAACCGCACTCCATTATTATTGGGAATTCACACAGGCGAAGGACACGTTCGAGAACCGCTACCACAGGGATCTCACACAGGCTTTTCGGAAATTCCAGGATCACGGGCATCTGGAGATCATCACTTGCGCTGCAACGCACGGATTTCTCCCCCTGATCAGCCGCAATGAAGGGACCGTTCGGGGACAGATCAAGACCGCGGCGGAACTTTATGAAAAAGTGCTCGGCCGCCGTCCAATCGGCATCTGGTTGCCTGAGTGCGGTTATTACCCAGGCGTGGATAAATATTTAAAAGAGCAGGGCATCCGTTATTTTCTGACCGACACGCATGGGATACTTCATGCCTCGCCGCGTCCGAAGTACGGAGTCTTTGCCCCGATCTTTTGTCCCAGCGGGGTAGCCGCGTTCGGTCGTGACGTGGAGTCTTCCAAACAGGTCTGGTCAGCGATTGAAGGCTATCCAGGCGATCCGGACTACCGTGAATTCTACCGCGACATCGGTTTCGAGCTTGATTTCGATTATATCCGTCCTTATATTTCCCCGGATGGTCTGCGTGTCAATACCGGCATCAAATATCACCGCATCACGGGCAGCAGCGAAGATAAAAAGCCGTATGTGCGAAACTGGGCCATGCAAAAGGCCGCTTCCCATGCCTCAAATTTCATGTTCAACCGCGAGAAGCAGGCGGAATACCTTTATGATTTTATGGGTCGGAAGCCTCTCATCGTTGCTCCTTATGACGCGGAACTTTACGGACACTGGTGGTATGAGGGGCCGGATTTTCTGAATCTTTTTGTTCGTAAGGCCGCCTTCGATCAGAAGACGTTCCGCTTGATCGCGCCGTCTGATTACTTCAAGGAGTATCCTGTCAATCAGGTCTCCACTCCGTGTTTCTCAAGTTGGGGCTATAAGGGGTACAGCGAAACCTGGCTATCCGGCACCAACGATTGGATCTACCGCCATCTTCATAAAGCGTCGCTTCGTATGAGCGAAATGGCCCAGAAATTCCGTGGCCAGAACGGGACGGTTGGGCGAGCGCTCAAGCAGGCCGCGCGCGAACTTTTTCTCGCGCAATCCAGTGACTGGGCTTTTATCATGCATACGGGGACCGTGGTGCCTTATGCCGTGAAGCGGACGAAAGAACATCTCCTTAACTTCACGAGGCTCTATGACGATCTTATGAATAACCGGCTTGATGAAGGCTGGCTGAACGAACTGGAAGGGAAGAACAATATCTTTCCGGATGTGGATTCCGGAGTTTTTTAGAAAAGTTTTTCTTAAACATAATCTTAAAGAGAGGGAATGATCATGCAGGAACAGTATTACGGGATTGGTGAAACGGCGGGAAAGATCTATAAAACGTTGGAGCAAAAAGGGGAGATGACCTTGGCGCGGCTTCTTAAAGAAGTCGCGACGGATGAGGCCCTTTTCAACCAAGCGATCGGCTGGCTCGCCCGCGAGAATAATATCAACTTCGGAAAGATCGGCAAGATCGTTAAGGTATCACTTTTAAAGGGTTAAGTTTTTAGCATAGTAGGCACGCTTTGCAGACGTGGGGTGGCAATACCGCCCCACGTTTTTTTTGTGTGCCCAGCATGAAACCAAACCAGGAGGTGCAAGTCCTCTGAGGAT
>JBAXGK010000265.1:0-3201 GCA_037139435.1 Candidatus Omnitrophota bacterium
GACTTGATACGGATCTTTCAAAATACGATCCAGCTGAACGAATGTGTTTTCAAGAAAAAAATATGCCCCAACCGGAGCACGTGCGTGTTGAAGAAAGAGATCGACTCCATCGAGCAGGACGTATTCAAAAGGCTCGGCGGGATATCGATCGCTTCTTTACTGAATGGCGGGAACGGCTCCCTTCCGCGTAAGAAAAGGAAATGTCATGGCGATTGTTCAAGCAGCCACTGAAACGAGGTTTAAAGGTTTGCCGCTTAGTCCCGGGGTTGCGGTGGCTCGCGTGTGTCTTTTTAATGAGCGGCGTCATGTGAGTCTCCCTATCACGGATGTTACGGATAAAGAGGTCCGGAGTGAAGGGGATCGTTTCAGGAAGGCTCTCGCGGTCGTCAGAGAGAAGTTGGCGCTTCTTATTAAAGAAGTGAATGAGCGCGTGGGGAAGGCCGAAGCGGAGATCTTCTCAGCGCAAAAAATGATCCTCGAAGATCCCGTGCTGATCCAGAGGGTGACCGATCATATCCGGAGTAAGCACTTTAATGCCGAAAAAGCCGTGATCAGTTCACTCGACTTTTTTGAAGAACAGCTTGCCAAGATGGACAATAGCTATCTCCGGGAACGCGCCTCAGATATTGGGGAGGTGAAACGTCGTATGCTGGACGCCCTCGCCAATCTGAATCCGTCCTTCCAGTGTGAAAATGATTCTTTCTGCCAGAAGGGGAAGAACCGCATTGTGATCGCCCAGGAGCTCACGCCCAGCCTGACCATGGAGCTTAATACCGATTTTATCCGCGGGTTCGTGACCGATCGGGGAGGCGTGGCGTCTCATGCGGCAATCCTGGCGCGCGCGCTCAAGATCCCGGCCGTGAGCGGTATTCCGGGAATCCACGACATGATCTTCTGCGGGACCGAAGTGCTCATCAACGGGGACACCGGAGAGGTCGTGATCTGGCCGAGCAAAACGACTCTCGCCGAGTATCCGGATCTTCAACAGGATGCGATCGAGGAGACGGCGCCGGTGGAACCGGTCGCCGGACTGAAGGTATTCGCCAATCTGAGTCTTTCAAAAAAAGTAGGGGAGACCGTGGCTCATAAGGCCGAAGGGATCGGGCTTTACCGCACTGAGTTCGAGTTCTTTGCTGCTGGGAAGATCCTCTCTGAGATCGAGCAATACAGTCTTTTTCTTGAAGTGTTGAGGACCATGAAGGGAAAGCCGGTCTATTTTAGGATGCTTGATCTGGGCGGTGACAAGACTGCGGATTTTTTGAAACTTCAAAAGGAACAAAACCCGGCGTTGGGCTTGAGGGGAAGCCGTCTTCTCTTAGCTCATTCCGAGCTTTTCAGAAATCAGGCTAGGGCCTTGGCCCGTGTTTCCGTGCACGGTCGCGTTCATGTGATGTATCCCATGGTGATCGATATTGAGCAATTCCGGAAATTGAAAATAGCTTTTGAGAAAGCGACCGAGGACGTCCCGCAGGGCGAGATCAAACACGGATTGATGTTCGAAGTCCCTTCGGCCTGTCTGGATGCGGAGGAGATCCTGAAGGAAGCGGATTTCGGAAGTATCGGGACGAACGATCTGATCCAATACCTCTTTGCCGTGGATCGCGACAATGAATTTGTCGCGTACGATCATCACCCGGACCGCAAGATCTTTTGGCAGCTGATCCATCATGTCGTGCTCGCGGCCAAGAAACACCGGAAACCGATCTCGGTTTGCGGCGAATTGGCCTCGAATCCCGTGTATGCACGAAAATTAATTGCGGCAGGCGTTCGCACGGTGAGTGTGGCGCCGCGGGCCATCACGGGGCTTAGGATCGCGATCAAGAATAAGCCGAAGCTTGCAAAGAAAAGAGCGCCAAAGATTTTTGGCGGAAAAAATAAAATAAAACGAAAGGGTTGAGATGATGAAGCCTACTGAAATACTGGAAAGCGAACACCGGATTATTGAGCAAGTGCTCTCTTGTCTTGAAAAGATGACCGACTTAAATGAGGAAAGTAAAAAGCTCGATTGCGACGCTGCGCGTGACATGATCGATTTCTTCCGCATGTTTGCCGACCGTTTTCATCACGCGAAGGAGGAACAGCATTTGTTCGCGCTTCTGGAGGCCCACGGGATGCCTCGCGACGGTGGCCCGACGGGTGTGATGCTTGCCGAGCATGAGATGGGGCGCGGTTTTGTGGGGGGCATGGAAAAAGCCGTGGCCGCTTATGAGAAGGGCGAGGCTGAAGCCATGAAGAGTTTTGTGAAGGCGGCCCGGGCGTATGTATCGCTCCTTCGTGAGCATATTCAAAAAGAAGATCATTGTCTGTTTGCGATGACAAATGAAAACCTAAGTTCAGAGGAGCAAGGACAGTTGCTCAAAGCGTTCCGCGACGAAGAAGTAAAGATCCCGAAGGGGAAGGGGCATGACTATTATTTCCAAAAAGCCCAGGACCTTGGGAATCGTTATCAGGTGAAGTCTTCGGTCGTCAGCGCGTGTGCGCCGTCGTCCTGCGGGCATCATAAGCCGGGGTCTTGCGGGGGTTAAAGAAATAATTCGAAACCATCAAAACACCAAGCTTCAACAAGCTGTTTTAAAAGCAGAAACAACAAAAAGGAGAAAATAAAATGAGTATGTTTTGTTATCAGTGTGAACAGACCAGTAAAGGGAAGGGATGCACCGTGATCGGGGTTTGTGGAAAGGATCCGGATGTTGCGGCGCTTGAAGATCTTCTGATCCACGCTCTCAAGGGGATCGCTGTGTACGGGCAGTGGGCTCGCGAATTGGGAGCTAAGGACAGAGCCGTGGATCTTTTTGTGATCGAGGGGCTTTTTACGACGGTCACCAACGTTGATTTTGATCCCGCGCGTCTCGAAGTGGTTCTGCATAAGGCATTCGAGATCCAGCAGAATGCCCGAACCCTTTTTCTGAACGCCTACAAGAAAAAGATCGGTCACGATTTTGACGGTTCAGTGCCTGCCGCTGCTCTCTGGAAGCCGGTGGCGACATTGAAGGGCCTCATCGAACAAGGGAAAGATGTCGGGATCTTTGCGGACTCCGCACTTAATGAAGATATCCGCAGCCTTCGTGAGCTGCTCTTGTACGGACTCAAAGGAATGGCCGCTTATGCGGATCATGCGTGGGTTTTCGGCAAGGAAGATGAGGAAGTGACGGCTTGGTTCCATAAGGGCCTCAAGGCGCTCACCGATGAGAAGCTTACAGT
>JBAXGK010000266.1:0-3195 GCA_037139435.1 Candidatus Omnitrophota bacterium
ATGCTTTTGTGAATGTGAAACAGGCCGAGGTCGATAAGCTCAACCAGGTCGTTGAATTGGAAAAGGCCGAAAAGCAGGTGCTTCAGGACGTCAAGCAGGCCTATTACGATTATCAAAAAGCTCTGATCCAGGTGAATTCTACGGTCAAGCGTCTGGAATATCGCAAACGTCTTCGCGATTTTGCCGAGCATCGGTTGAGCAAAAAAGAGATCGAGCTTTCCGAATATCTTCAAGCTGAGTCCGATCTTGTGCGCGAAAAAGCGGAACTTCACAAGGCACTCAAAGAATATTTTTCGGCTAAGGCCGCGCTGAATCACGCGGTGGGTATCCAGAATTTCTTCAACATGGACAATCCTCAAACGAAATAAGAGGTTGGAGAAGGTCGCGCACGGTTTTCTTGTAAAGCTAGAATTATAACGGAGCTAAAAATGGACATGAAGGACGAAGAAAATCCCGGGAACGCAAAAACTCCATTTAGGATCAAGGCGCCCTCGTCGGGAACGCCCGGCAAAATGCCGTTCCGGATACCGGAACAAGTGAAGCATTCACTCCTTTCTCATCCTATGGCCCGTTGGGTCATTATTGCAGTGGTCGTTGTGGGTTTGTTTATTGCCGGTAAGATGGTGATGGGGCTCTTTAAACCGAAGCCGCTTTCCTTGAGCGAGACGATGCAGCAGCAGCAACAAGCGGCCAAGGACGCGCCGGTGGCGGTCAAGGGATTTAGAGTCGGCCGTTTTAATTATGAGGATTCCATGAACGTGCTAGGGACCATCAAAGGGGCTATGGAGCTGAAGCTCAGTTTCGAGATTCCCGGCGTGATCAGTTCGATCAACTACAAAGAAGGAGAGCGTTACGAAGAAGGAGCTCTCCTTGTGTCCATGAAGCAGGATGATATTCTTTTGCGACTCAAACGGGCTCAAGCGGCTTTCAATAAAGCGGAGTCCCAGGCCAAAGTTACGGAGAACGAGGTTGCAGAGAATGAGAAGCTTCTGAAGATGGGGGCGATCCCGCCGTCGACAGTAGAAAAAAAGAAATTGGAAATGGACGCCGCCAAATATGAAGCGGAAGCTCAGCGCCTTGAAATGAAGGCAAACGAGGCCATGCTCGAGAAGTCCAACCTTTATGCTCCCTCTTCCGGGATGTTGGGAGATCTGAATGTCGAGGAAGGGGAAAATATCAGTCAGAGCACGCTGATCGGGACCCATATCAACACCGAGTATGTTTATGCCGAGTTCGGGATCGTCGAACGCGATGTTCAGAAGATCACGTTGGGGCAGAAGGCGAAGGTTTTCGTAGATGCTTACGCAGATAAGACTTTTGAAGGTGTGATTGAAAATATTGCGCCGCAAATCTCGGGGACAAGTCGGACCTCGACGGCCAAGGTGCGTATTGAAAATCCCGAAGGATTTATGATGCCGGGGATGTTCGCCCGAGTTCGCATCATGCTTTATAGCAAGAAGGACGCTCTCGTGGTTCCGACGGATGCTATTCAGGGCGGTGAGGGCGAGAAATTCGTTTATGTCATTAAACTTCCTGAAGGTTCTGCTTCCAAGACCGTCGAACCCAAGGTTGCGGGAGCCATGGGGGGAGGGTTGGGAGCCATTGCTGCGCTGAGTGCCGGGGCTAAGGGCCCGGAAAAGGGTGGAAAAGGCGCAGGCAAGACGACTAGCGAAAAGGAAACAGCCAAGATCGAGGAAGGTACTGTTGAGAAGCGCCCTGTGACTGTGGGGTACACACGTACAGACTATTCTCAGATTGATGCAGGCCTTACAGAAGGAGAGATCATCGCCATGACTGGGTTCGAGAGATTGGAGGATGGAAAGAAGATCCGTTTGATCGAAACCCAAGAAGCCGAGCTTTAGCACTATGCGGACGAAAGGTGATCTCCGCAGAATGATCCCTGCCCTATGAGCCTTCCAGAATTCGCGATCAAGAAAAAAGTTACGATCTACATGTTCACGCTCGGGCTGATCCTGCTGGGCGTTCTTTCTTATAAGCGTCTCCCTCAAGACCTTTTTCCGCCGATCACTTTCCCTCAAGTTACGGTTGTTACCGATTATTCCAATGCTGCTCCCGAAGAGATCGAGACGCTTATCACGCGTGTCGTGGAGGAAGCGATCGGGTCCGTTGCAGGCTTGAAGCGCATCGAATCTGTTTCGCGCGAAGGCCGCAGCACCATCATGGCTTCCTTCAATTGGGGCCAGGATATTGATTTTGCGGCGCTAGCCATCCGCGAAAAAGTCGACCTGATTAAAGAAAGGCTTCCCAAAGAGGCTGAAGATCCCGTGGTTTTGAAATTCGATCCACTTGCCCGGCCGATCCTCTTGCTTTCTGTTACCGCCCCGGATCTTCCTGCCGTGCGCATGAAACTCCTGACTGAGAAAATGATCAAAGATCGTCTCGAAAAGGTGGAGGGGGTCGCTTCGGTAAGCCTTTCGGGAGGCGTGAACCGCGAGATCCTGGTAGAGATCGATCAGCCGCGCCTTCAGGCCAACAAACTTTCGCTCCTGGAGGTCGTCAATTCCCTGGACGAAGCCAATGTGTCGTACCCTGCCGGAAGCATCAAAAAGGGTCTTTATGAATATCTGATCCGGACGGTCGGAGACTTCCGTTCGCCAGCTGAGATCGAATATGCAGTTGTCGGGGTGGATAACATTGAAAAACTCCGCCGGGAAGATATAAGTTTCGTCGAGCGCGACACGAGCCAGGGGCCTCGCGACACGATTGAAAAGCTGCGGGGAGAAGTTGAAAAGCAGATGCTCGAGAAGCGCCTTGTGACCGTCAAGGATATCGGAAATGTTGTCGACGGTCTGGCGGATCAAACCAGCATTTCCCGTTATAACGGGGCCTCGAACATTTCTGTCGCCATTCAAAAACAGTCGAATGCAAACACCATTCAGGTCGTTAACGAACTTCGCAAAGAACTCAAATTTCTCGAAGAAGATCTGAATTCCCGTGGTCTTCAAGTCAAGATCATTTACGACCACTCTATTTTTATTCGCGGCACGATCGATAATCTGGCTCATGAGGCCATGCAGGGCGGCATTCTGGCCCTGATCACGCTCTACCTCTTTCTTCGTACGATCGCGATGTCAGTTCTGGTGGTGGTTTCGTTGCCGCTCACTATCCTCGGCGTGTTTTTCTTGATGGCTATGGCGCATGTGACCGTGAACATTATGTCTCTCGGAGGTCTCG
>JBAXGK010000267.1:0-3185 GCA_037139435.1 Candidatus Omnitrophota bacterium
AGGCAAAGTGCTGCCCGGAGTGGCCGCGCTTCTAGATAAATAATCTCTGGATTCGTTACTTAAGCAGTCTAAGAAGCCAACCTGAAAGAAAGAGCAAATCTGATGAGAAAAAGACCCTTGATTGCCGGAAACTGGAAAATGTACAAGACGGCTTCTGAGGCCGTCACGCTTGTTCAGACCCTCAAAGCGGCCGCGCACATGGTCTCGAACGTCACGATCGTTATCTGTCCGCCCTTTACCGCCCTTAGCGAAGTTTCCAAGGTCCTTAAAGACACCGCGATCAATCTTGGCGCCCAGAATATGTACTGCGCTCCGGAGGGTGCTTTTACGGGCGAAATTTCACCCACGATGCTCAAAGACAGTGGTTGCCGTTATGTGATTCTCGGGCATTCCGAACGGCGCCAATACTTTAAAGAGGATGATATCCTGATCCATGAAAAGCTGAAAACCGCTCTTAAATACAGCATCATTCCTATCGTGTGCGTCGGTGAAACGCTCGCGGAAAGAGATGCGAAAAAACATTTTGATGTCGTCAAAACGCAATTCGATGAATCCATCGGGCGTCTCGAAAAAGAGGATATTGCAAAAGTCGTCATTGCTTACGAACCGGTTTGGGCGATCGGCACGGGGAAGACAGCGACCCCTGACCAGGCCGAGCAGATGCATTCTTATATCCGTCGGCTTCTCAATGAGCGTTACAGCCAAGAGGTCGGCAACCGCATTCCGATTCTGTACGGAGGGAGCGTCAAACCGGACAATACGAAATCACTCATGGAGAAACCCAATATTGATGGCGCGCTGGTCGGCGGTGCGTCCCTCAAGGCGGAATCATTCGCCCAGATCATCCAGGAAGCCCAACAAACTTACGAATCGGGGAATAACTCATGAACATTCTTGTTGTCAGCATTCACGTCATCGTCTGTCTCGTCCTGATCATCGTCATTTTGCTCCAGGCCGGCCGCGGGCAGGGCCTTACGGGTGGAAGTTTCGGTGGCGGGAATGTCCAGTCGCTTTTCGGGACTAAGGCTTCGTCTTTTCTGACCAAGGCTACGAGCGTCTGTGCGATCGTGTTCCTTTTTACGTGCATCGGGTTGAACATCCTCGAAGTTCAGAAAAGTCGCTCACTTTTCAAATCTCCGAATGCTCAAGCGTCGCTGGACGTTGAGCAGATCAAGAAAGCCCTCGCGAAGATCAAGCAGACTGACAAGACCTCCGCAGCAACGGCGACTCAGACCAAGACCTCCTTCAAAACCGAGGTCGAAAGACCGAATGCGACGAAGCTTGCAGAGTCTGAGAAAACGGCATCGACTTCAGCAACGACGGCGGAAAAAACCCAACCGTAGTCTTGACTCTCGGTCCTTGCGTCCGATGCGGCCCCTATGAACCCCGTTAGATCTCTGAACCAACTGGTGCCGAGACGCTTTCGGATTGCTAGGCATCCTGTCTTTTCAATATCCCTCAAAATAAATTACACCTTAGTGGAGATCTAACGGGGTGAAAGTCTCCGAGCCGGAAAGTAACGCCTTACGCTATATCAAAGGCGTCGGGCCCAAGCGCACCCTCGTTTTTCAGAAGATCGGCATCCATTCGGTCCGTGACCTTCTCTATCTTTTCCCGCGCCGCTACGAAGATCGCTCCCATTTCGCGTCTCTGAACAATCTTCCCTTAAATGAGCCCATTACATGCCGCGGTGAGGTCGTGGATGTGAAGTTCAAACCGATACGGGGCATGCCTCTTGTCGAAGTTCTGATCGGCGATGACGCGGGGACCTTGCGTGCGGTCTGGTTCAATCAGCCTTACCTGAAAAAACTCTTCGAGTGCGGCCAACAGGTCATCCTGTACGGCAAAGTCGAGCCCTATCAAAAGGACATCCAGATGTCGAACCCGGAATTCGAGATCGTGGACAGTGCCGAGGCCGAATCCATCCATACCGGGCGCATCACGCCGATCTACCCGCTCACGGAAGGCCTTTTCCAGCGATCCCTTCGCACGACACTCAGAGAAGCCGTCGAGCATCATCTAATCGGCACCCTCACAGAAACTTTACCGTTGGAACTGCGAAGCGAAATTGATCTTATGCCACTCGACCAGGCACTTCGTGAAATGCATCTTCCAAGTTCCTTCGAGACGCTCGAGAAAGCTCGCCGGCGCATCGTTTTCGATGAGTTTTTCTCATTCGAGCTTCAAATTTTCTTGAAGGTCAAGGCGATTCGAACTCAACATCAAGCCAACGCTTTTAAAATAAGCCCGGACCTGAGGGCGGAGTTCCAACGATCCTTACCCTTCGAGCTTACAAAGAGCCAGGAAAAAGCGATCTCGGATCTCGTGACGGATCTAGGGCAAACAATTCCGATGAACCGTCTTTTGCAAGGGGACGTGGGATCAGGAAAGACCGTGGTCGCAGCGTTCGCATTTCTCGCGGCGCATCGCTCAGGACTTCAATCCGCATTTCTCATTCCGACGGAGATCCTTGCGGAGCAGCATTACCGGACGCTGCTGAAATTTTTGGAGCCTTTAGGCATCCGCCCTGAACTTCTGACCAAAAGCACCGACTCCGACAAACGCGCACGGCTCATTGCGGAGCTCAAAGCCGGAAATGTGCCTGTGGTGGTCGGCACGCACGCGCTTTTACAGGAGGACGTCCGGTTCAAGGATCTTGGGCTTCTTGTGGTCGACGAACAGCATAAATTTGGCGTTGAGCAGCGGGCGATATTAAAACAGAAAGGCCTTGTTCCGCATATCCTGGTGATGACGGCGACGCCGATACCGCGGACATTAGCGCTCACCGTATATGGCGACCTCGATATGTCCGTCATCAAGGAACTGCCGAAGGGGCGTAAGCCGATCGTGACGTATTGGGTCGATGAGAAGAAGCGGGATACTGTCTACCGGTTTGTCCGCGAGGAACTCTCTCCCCTGGCGGTGTCCCACGTGGAGGCCACGTACCTGGCGTGGATCGATGCCCGGGGCCTGGGGGTTTCTGATCCGGCGTTGGCCTTTGAGGCGGCGGGGGTCGGACTGTCCGACGGCCTGGTTGACGGTCACGCTTATCGGTGTCGGATCGCTGAAGTTTACTACGACATTGCTCTTGTTGTAGTTGGTCACGCTGGAGGCGCTGCCGCCGGTGAACGCCGTGTTCTGGAAGGTGAACGAGAGATTCGCGATGTCGTTTGAGTTTGCGTGGC
>JBAXGK010000268.1:0-3168 GCA_037139435.1 Candidatus Omnitrophota bacterium
TTCGTTCACTTTGGAGCGTTCGGAAGACGCTTACGCGCTTTGGGTGCCGAAAGAAGTCGGAGATATTTCCCTGGAGCGGGAAAGTTTGCGGCGGAAAGGGGATATGTTCGCCGATGTTTTTGGCGCGCCTATCGACCTCAAGCAAGGCGTGGCGCCTTCGCTTTAAAATATTATGGACAACACTCCCCAGGAACGATATTTTGACCGGGAATTATCATGGATCCGGTTCAATGCCCGCGTTCTGGCGGAAGCGATGGATCCCTCGAACCCTGTTTTGGAGCGATTGAAGTTTATCGGGATCGTCAGCTCCAATTTTGACGAGTTTTTTATGGTCCGGGTTGCCAGCGTCCCTGAAAAAGACCCCATCCTTTCGGAGATCTACCGGCAGGCGTTTTCATTGATTCGTAAGCAACAGCTCTATTTTAAAGAAATCCTGGCTCCCGAATTGGAAGCCGCCGGTATCGCAAGAGTCCTTCCGCAAGCCCTGAACGAGAAACAGCTCCTTTATGTTAAAAATCTCTTCCTGACCGAGTTTCTGCCGCTTCTCACTCCGCTTGCGGTTCATGAAGAACAACCCTTTCCGAATCTTGTAAATCTGGGGCTCTACCGTTTTTTTGAAGTGACAGAATCCGCCGATCTTGCGGCCAAGCGTTATGCTTTGGTGGAAATCCCTAAAAATTGTCCGCGCATGATCACGCTTCCTTCCGAATCTGTGCATGCGTTCATCCTGATCGAGGATGTGATCGGTCTTTTTGCCCAAGAACTTTTCCGTGGATTCATGATCGGGCGTCAGGGGATCCTCAGGGTGACGCGTTGCGCGGAATTTACGATCGATGAGGAAAAGGACGAGGATCTCGCAATGCTTATGAGCGAGGCGCTGCGGTCAAGGCGTGAAAGTCCTATCATGCGGCTTGAGATCGATGCGCCCGATGATATGACAGACCATTTGAAACATAAAGTGAGCCTTGAGGAATGTCGGATATTCAAAGGCGAAGGCTGGCCTGACCTTAAAGGGATCTCGCAGATAGCGTTCCAGCCTGGGTTCGAGCGGCTTAAGCGTTCCGAATGGGCATCGAGACCTGTTTTGGAAATAACGGAAGCACGAGATCTTTGGGGGTTGCTTAAAGAAAAGGATGTGTTGGTGCATTATCCTTATGATTCTTTTAGCGCTTTTCTCCGCTTCATATCGGCAGCGGCTGAAGACCCGGATGTTTTGGCGATTAAACAGACGCTTTACAGGACCGGGCATCATTCTCCGGTCATTAATGCTCTTGAAAAAGCTGTGGAAAATGGAAAACAGGTAACGGTTCTTGTGGAGCTGAAGGCGCGTTTTGATGAAGAGCAGAACATTGAGGAGGCCAAACGCCTCGAGAGAGCAGGGGCCACGGTTCTTTATGGAGTTGTTGGTCTTAAAACACATTCCAAGGTCTGTTTAGTCGTTCGCCGTGAAGCTGCCGGGATCAAGCGGTATCTGCATCTTGGAACCGGCAACTACAACGAAAAAACGGCGCAGATCTACTCCGACCTTAATCTTTTCACGAGTCAGGATGAACTTGCGGCGGATGTAAGTTCTTTCTTCAATTTGATGACTGGATTCTCAAGTCCCGGCCATTATTCCAAGCTAGAGGTAGCGCCCTACGGGTTGCGCCGGAGGCTTTTGCGGCTGATCTTTCGTGAGTCTGCCCAGACCTCCGCGGAACGTCCCGGTCTTATCATCGCGAAGATGAATTCCCTGGTGGATAGGGAGATCATCGACGCTCTTTATCGCGCTTCGCAAAAAGGGGTTCGGATCAAACTGAACGTTCGTGGGATCTGTCGCCTCCGGCCGGGGGTCAAAGGTCTTAGTGAGAATATTGAAGTCGTGAGCATCGTCGATATGTTTCTGGAACACAGCCGCCTCTTTTATTTCTCGAACGCGGGAGATGAGGAAGTTTATCTTTCCAGCGCGGACTGGATGCCAAGGAATTTCGACAAGCGTCTCGAGCTTATGTTTCCGGTAGAGGACAAAAAGAACAAGAAAGAGATCATCCAGCTTCTGGGCCTTTATTTCAAGGATAATACAAAATCGTGGGTGTTATCACCGGACGGTGAGTATAAAAAGAAAGAACGTGCGGAGGAGAAGAAGTTTCGAGTTCAGGAATACCTTTGCCAAAAGGCTCTTGAGAACGAAGCTCTGCACGATAAACAACTCACGCTTGAATTGAAGCCGCAAAGGCCGAAAAAAGAGATGCCATGAAAAAAGTTTTGATCCTGTTGGGATTTTGGCTTCTTTGCTCTCCGTTGTATGCCGCTGAAACAGTTGTGGCTGAAAATCCTCCACCGGTCGCGGTGAAGCCTTTAAAAGTCGATGTCGCGCTGATTGCTATTCCCATTCGGGCTAGAAGTATCAAGGCCGGGGGGACGATCGAAGTTCTTGAAAAAGCTCCCGCAGAGATGCCTCCCGTGTGGACTGCGGTTATTTTTCGGATCGAACGTATCCTGAAGGGAGATCTCAAGATCCCGAAGAGCCAGGAGATCTCCTTGTTGAGTCAGATGAAAGACGCGGCCGATGATAAGAATATCTTAAAACTTCTGACCATGGATTTTGAAAAACCTCCCGAAGACGGGACCGATAAGGGGTGGCTTTCCATGGCCGTGGCGGATTCTTACACAATGTTCGGGATCCGCGAAGGTGAAGATCCTGCCACGCGCCAGCGCTACAAACTCTCTCTGGCACGCGTCCACAAAAACCCGGATAGCTACGTCCTCGTCAAAAGCGAAAAGATGTGAATCCCCGGTCCGTTAGGACAAAGGCCGGTGTGAATTAATAGCTAGTTCCAAGTTTTCCCCCGTTTTGCCAGCCTTGGCCCCCCCTCTACAGGAAGCTTTTCCCGTAAAAATTACAAAGATTTTGCACCCCTCTCGCACGGACTATACATAGATAGTCGATAATTGTTCCGGATAAAGCATGGACCTAAGAAAGGAACAATTTATGGCCAGAGCCGATTTGCACGTGCATTCCAAATACTCGATGGATGGAGATGAGTGGACGCTCAAAGCGCTGGGTGTCCGTGAATCTTATACAGAGCTCGACGCTATCTATCGCGCCGCAAAGTCCCGGAAAATGGATTTCGTTACGGTGACGGATCATAACTCCATTGAAGGGGCACTCCGCCTGGTCCACAAGTA
>JBAXGK010000269.1:0-3153 GCA_037139435.1 Candidatus Omnitrophota bacterium
GAAGACAATCCGGATGATGCGTTTTTAGTCCAGGAGATGATGAAGGCAGAGGGCTCCGCCCAGTATGAGTTTTCAGCCGAACGAACTCTTCGCGGAGCGCAGGAACGCCTGCACAAAGAAACGTTCGATCTGATGCTTCTGGACCTTAATTTGCCGGACAGCCGCGGGCTCGTTACCATGAAAAGCCTTCAAGGGAGCGTTTCCGATCTTGCGATCGTTGTGATCACCGGAACGGACGATGAGGGGGTCGCTCTCACAGCGCTTGAGATCGGGGCGGAGGACTACCTGGTCAAAAGCCAGTTCGACGGTCCGCTTCTGGTGCGTTCCGCACGGTATGCCATTGAACGCAAGCGCTCGGAGGACCTTCAGAAGGCCGGCAAAGCGAAGGACGAGTTCTTGGCCAATATGTCGCATGAGCTTCGGACGCCGCTGAACTCGATCATCGGGTTCTCGAAAGTTCTCGCGAAAGAAACCTTTGGCCCTCTCAATGAGCGTCAGAAAAAATATGCCCAGAATATTTTTACAAGCGGCCAGTATCTTCTTTCCCTCATTAGTGATGTCTTGGACCTGGCGCGAGTGGAGTTCGGAAAAATGTTGATAGAGACATCTCCTTTTTCAGTCAAAAGTTTTCTGGACGAAGCTCCGCTCTTGATAAGGAGCTTGGATCTTAATGAGAAGATCCAATTCGTCATGGAACTTGCAGAGGACCTTGGCGAACTCAAGGGCGATCAGGGAAAACTCAAGCAGGTTCTCTATAATCTGTTGTCCAATGCGGTGAAATTCACCCCCGTCGGCGGGAAGATCGTGGTCCGGGCAAGGAGAACCGATGCCGGGATCGAAGTGGCTGTTTCGGACACGGGGATCGGGATCGCAACCGAAAATCAGGGAAGAGTTTTCGAAGCTTTTACCCGAGTAGAAAATGCCTACACCAAAGGGACCGAGGGGACGGGGCTTGGACTTGCGATCTCCAGGAAGCTCGTGGAGCTCCATGGCGGCAAGATCTGGATCGAATCCGAAGGAATCAACAAGGGAACTACCGTCAAGTTCACGGTTCCGTCCGGGGCGGGAGTGGTGGACGAAAACAATGATTCTGAGCAGAAGAAAAAATAGAAACGTCGTGAATTTTAAACCAGTACATTCCGGGAGGACCCTATGAAGGCCGTGGAGACGCAGAGCATTCTTTGTGTGGATGACGACAAGAAAAATCTCGAACTTCTGGAGGCGCTGCTTTTGCCGCTGGGATACGATCTCGAATTTTCGGGATCCGGTGAAGATGCTCTCAATCGGATCGCCCAGAGGATCCCGGACCTTATCTTGCTGGACATCATGATGCCGGTTATATCGGGTTTGGAGGTGCTGACGCAGTTGCGTTCGTCAGAGAGAACGCGCTCAATCCCCGTGATCCTGGTGACCGCCCTGCATGCTCCGGAGGACAAAGCCCGCGGCCTTAAAGCGGGATGCGACGATTTTATTTCAAAGCCTTTTGACGAGAACGAGCTGATCGCCCGGGTCCGGTCGCTACTGAAGATCAGCTATTACCGCAAGTCATTGGATGAAAAAGAAAAATCGTGGAACACCGTTTTTCTTTATGCCGCAAGTCCGCTGATCGTCTGCCGACCCGACTGGGTCATTACGAATCTCAATCAAGCCGCTCAGCGTTATCTCATGCCTGGGACCGAGTTCGAAAACATCAACTTTCTGGATTTTATTTTCGAGCACTACACCGTTTCCGTCCAGTGGAATGAACTAAATGATTGCACGCGAGCCCCTAAAAAATTCAAGATCGAAAAGAAGGGCTCCGAACGGTCCGCGATTCAGAGCGCGGAGGTGAGCCTGGAAGTCTTTGAAAATCCCACCCATGACGTCGTAAGCATCGTTTTGACATTGCGGGATTTGGGCGGTGGAGCGGAGAAGAAAGGATGACCTCAAAGTGAAGCTTTTCACCCGTTCGATCCATACGCGGATTTTCGTCAAAGATCTAAGACAAAGCGTCTCAGGAGGATGCCATTGATAACCTAAAGAAGAAGACTATTCTGTGCGTGGATGACGATCAGAAGAATCGCGAGCTCCTGGAGGGGCTTCTTTCGCTGAGGGGATTTACCTTGAAGTTTTCCGCGTCCGGTGCAGACGCTTTGGCGCAGATCGAAGCGGAGATCCCGGACTTGATCCTCCTGGATATCATGATGCCCGACATAGACGGCCTGGAGGTATGCAAAAAACTAAAAGAGGACGAAAGATTTTCTTCCATCCCCATCATCATTCTTTCCTGCAAAAATGAGGAATCGGACAAAGTCTCCAGCCTCGATATCGGAGCGGATGATTATATGGTCAAACCTTTTTCCGGGAATGAGTTGGATTCCCGGATAAGGGCCGTGCTGAGGAGGGCCCGGGGAGAGGGCGAGGAGGAGCCGATCTGTGTCGGCGATACGCTGGTGATCGATCCTAAAAGGCATGAAGTCACGGCTCTCGGGGAAAAAATAACGCTTACATCCGTAGAATTTACGATACTGCGACTTCTGGCATCAAAGAAAGGTCAGGTATTTTCAAGGGCCAGAATTCTCGATTATCTTTGGGGTTCCTCTGCCGGTGAAGTGGGGCGGAAGGTGGATGTCCATGTGAGTCACTTGAGGGAGAAGTTGGGGGCGCCCGGCAAGCTCATTAAAAGCATAAGAGGTGTCGGGTATAAAATAAGCAATACGGAAGAAGACGATTAAGCGCCCCGCCGTTTAAGGATGGCGGGAAGAGGGGCGCTGTCGCCGTCAGACTTGTGGTTTTCGGGTATCCCAATCCGTAAATGTGGTGGCGGGCTCGATGATCGGCCGGTACCCCTTCGGGACCGGGAATGGAAAGGTGAGCACTTCATAAATCCCCACGAATTCCCGCGCAACAAACATCGCAGTGCCCTTGAGCAGTCCTCCGAAGATGGCGGTGGAGGCGGCCTGGTCTTTCATTAACAAAATCGGTTGCGTGTAAAGCTCCCCGGGGGAGGTCGCGATGTTGGCCAGCCCGCGGCCGAATTTGGTGAAAGCGTTTTCATCGGCAGCGAATGCCGCAGAGACCACGCTTGTCAGAATCAATGCCGCCACGCCCAACGCCAGTAGATATTTTTTCATGTCAGTTTCCTTTTCTTTTGTTGATGTTTTCCAGAGACAT
>JBAXGK010000270.1:0-3133 GCA_037139435.1 Candidatus Omnitrophota bacterium
CCCCAGAAAAGCGAGCGGCGTCTGCCACGTCCGGAGCTCTTCGGCCATCCCTTCCACAAAATAACTTTTTTGAGTTTTCGCGACACATAGATCCGCGCATCCCGCGTTTTTCAGGATCGACTCAACATACCCTTTAAGATCATAGAGCGTCACCGCGCGCGCCACATCCAACCACGATTGGGCCGCTTTTTTTCCACAAAGCGCGATCGCGCAAATTCGTTCTTCTACCGGATGCTTATGTGCGTCCGTCATGGAGTATATATTCGCGATCTCGAACACCGGGATAGAATCCGCCCCCGCGTTCACGTTTTTCTGGATCACCGTCAAAAGGCTTGTGACCATCGTCGGCCGCATCCAATGCAAGCCGTGCTGGAGCGGGTTCACGATCTGAACGGCCTCTTTAAGATCTTTTGCGGCATCAAGCCCGTCCTCGGAAATAAGACTGAAAGTGACTGTTTCACAAAGCCCCGCACCGCTTAAGAATTGACGGATCTTACGCTCAAGAACGAGACGCGGTGATTCCACGACGGTGAGCGGCTCCCTCACAGGCAAGGTCTCGGGAATATTTTCGTAACCATAGATCCGCGCGATCTCTTCCACAAGATCCACCGGTCTTGTGAGGTCCGGACGGAATGACGGAATACCCACGGTCCAGACCCCCTCAGAATGTTGTTTCACATGAAGACCAAGACGACCGAGGATGAGCGCGATTTGACTGGGCTTGATCTCAACCCCAAGGATCGATTTCACTTCATCGCCCCGCAGCTGGATGGTTTTGACCGCAAGCTGAGGTTTTTCGCCGGCCTTGATCACCGCACTGATATGACGTGGCTTGGCATATTTCTGGATCAGCGCAAGCGCCCGGCTCCGGCCAAGATCCACACCTTCCGGGTCCACACGTCTCTCGAAGCGGTAGGAGGAATCTGATGAGAGCTGATGCGTACGAGAGGTCTTGCGAACGCGACCGGGATTGAAGAACGCGGATTCAAGAAAGACATTACGCGTTTTATCACTGATCTCGGAATCTTTTCCGCCCATCACGCCGGCCAAGGCCACAGCACGATCGCTATCCGCGATCAGAAGATCCTCGGGCTTGAGCTCGATCTCGGCGCCGTTAATAAGCATGAATTTCTCACCCTGCTTAGGCTTCCGAACCACGATCTCTTTTCCCCGGATCAGGTCCGCGTCGAACGCATGGAGCGGCTGTCCGACTTCCAGGAGCACATAATTTGTGATATCAACGATGAGATTGATGCTCCGTATTCCGCAGGCCAGAAGACGGTTCACAATAAAATCAGGCGTTTTGGTCTCCGTGATCCCTTCGATCAGAACACCCGTATAATACGGACAACCGGCCGCGTCCTTGATCAGGATCTTCCAGCCCGGAGGCGGCGTCCGGCCCACTTCGGAATCGACCACAGGATTTTTCAGGGAAAGATTTTCAACTGCCGCGATCTCCCGCGCCACTCCCCAATGGGAGAGCCAATCGGGCCGGTTCGACGTGATCTCGATCTCAAAAAGCGTGTCAGAGGGATGCGTCAGAACTTCGCACTTCTTGACCTCAAGACCGGCCAGCGTCAAGCGCTCCGCGGTCCGAGTGACTGGCGGCGCAAGTTCCACAAAATCCTTCAACCAATTCGTGCTGACTTTCACCCCGTTAGATCTCCCCGTGTTCTAGATTTCTATTTATCAACACACCAAGCCTACCCATAGCCTTATTACGTTTAAAATCGAAACAAGATCTAACGGGGTTCATGAAAATTGTCTCAGAAAGCGAAGATCGTTCTCGTAAAAATGACGGATATCGTTGATCCCATGGCGAAGCATCGCGATGCGCTCGACACCAAGCCCAAAAGCGAAACCCTTGACGGTATGCTTGTCATACCCCACTTCATCAAAAACGTTGGGGTCGACACTGCCCGCGCCCAGGATCTCCAGCCATCCTTTGCCCCACTGGATATCGATCTCAACACTCGGCTCCGTGAACGGAAAGAAATGGGGGCGAAAGCGTATCTTGGTCTGAGAACCGAAGAGTTCACGCAAGAAAAGGTGCAGCACACCCTTGAGATCGCTAAAAGTCACACGATCATCCACCATCAGTCCTTCGATCTGATGGAACATGAACGAATGACTCGCATCCACGGTATCGGGACGATACACACGACCCGGGGCAATGATCTTAAGCGGCGGCTTTCGCTCTTTCATCACCCGGATCTGAACCGTGGAGGTTTGGGAACGCAGCAACTGTCCGTGCGTCGTATAAAAAGTGTCGAAGGCATCACGCGAAGGATGATCAAGCGGGATATTGAGGGCGGTAAAATTATGGAATTCGGTCTCGATCTCCGGACCCTCCACGGTTTCAAAGCCCATGCGGCCGAAGACTCCCGTGATCTCTTGGATCGTTTGCTGAAGAAGATGAATACTGCCTTGCGGGGGTCGAATCCCGGGAAGTGTTTCGTCAAATATTTCTGAGGGAGCTCCCCCTTTGGGGGACTTTTTCCGGAATTCCTCGACCGAGGACTCCAGCCACTGCTTCACGCGGTTGAGTTCCGCGCCCACAGATTTTTTTTCGTCGGGAGCAACGCCGCCAAGCAACTTAAAAAGGTCGGTCAGCTTCCCTTTTTTACCGAGATAAGCCACACGAAAGAGCTCGGCCTTTTCCATGGAATCGACACGGGAAAGGTCTTCACGGGCTTCCTGTTCAATGCGGCTGATCTGGTCTTTCATCGGGGCACCGTTTCACATATCCGGCTTGCATGAGACAAACCGGATATGTGGGTGGCGGATCCTAGGAATTCTTGACAGTTTTGACGAGCTTCACGATCTCTTGGAAGGTCTTCTCATCCCGCGCCGCGATCTCCGCGAGCGATTTCCGGTTCAGACGGATCTTCGCCTTAAGAAGCGCGTTAATGAAACGGGAATACGACATTCCACCGGCCCGGCACGCCGCGTTGATACGAGCATTCCAAAGCGCGCGAAAATGGCGCTTACGCTGCTTGCGGTCCCGGGTAGCGAAGGCCATCGCGCGAGCGACGGTCTCTTTCGCGGTCCGGAGCAATTTGCCGCGTCCGCCTACGAAACCCTTGGCGCGTTTGAATATTTTCTTCTTCCGTTTTTTTGAAGATACTGCATG
>JBAXGK010000271.1:0-3118 GCA_037139435.1 Candidatus Omnitrophota bacterium
TACTGCTGCGTGATCTCCGCGACCGGAATGTCATAGACATTCATCTCGTTTTTCCTAATGAGGTCTAAAAGAAGATCCAGTGGCCCGTCATAAACCGCGATCTTGACGTGAAGCGGGTCATGCTCTTTCACAGCTTCCGGAATGAGCGGAAGCGGAGAGAACTCTGCCGGAAGCGTCGAAGGAGAAACTACGACACCAGACCCATCGCCTGCAGGGTTTCCTTGAGGGTTTGGCTCGCCACTTCCCGCGCCCTCTTGGCTCCCCGGTCGAGGATCTGCCGTATTTCCGTTTTTTTCTTCATCCATGACTCACGTTTTTCCCGTATGGGTTCCATAAATTCGTTCAATTTCACAGCCATTTCCATTTTGCAATCCACGCAGCCGCGCGCCGCGTCCCGGCATTCTCGCGCAACCGTTTCCACCTGATCCTTATTAAAAAGCTTATGATAAAAAAAGACCGGACAAACCTCCGGGTGCCCTATGTCCGTGCGCAGCTTTCTCGCCGGATCCGTCACCATGGTCTTGACCTTCTTCGTCACTTCTTCCCTGGAATCCGCGAGATAAATACAGTTGCCATAACTTTTGCTCATCTTCCGGCCATCGAGCCCAGGAACCTTCGGAACATGCGTAAGCACCGCCTCCGGCTCCGGAAAGATTTGTTTCTTATAAAGATGAAAAAACCGGCGAATGATTTCGCGCGTCAGCTCCACATGCGGCAGTTGATCCTCGCCCACGGGAACCTTCTCGGCTTTATAGATCGCGATATCCGCAGCCTGAAGTACGGGATATCCTAAAAAGCCGTGCGTGTGGAGATCCTTACCCTTCAGCTCCGCGAGCTGGTCCTTGTAAGTCGGATTCCGCTCCAGCCAACCCAGAGGCGTGATCATCGAAAAAAGCAGCGCAAGGTTGGCGTGTTCCAACACCTCGCTTTGCACGAACATCGTGCACTGTTCCGGGTCAAGACCGCTCGCCAGATAATCGATCACGACCTCCGTCACGTTCTCCGCGATCTTGGTCTTGTCTTCATATTCCGTGGTCAAGGCGTGCAGGTCGGCGATCATAAAAAAAGCGTCCTGTCCTTGCAATTTCTTGTAGTTTTCCAGAGCCCCCAGGAGGTTCCCCAGATGCAGTTTTCCCGTAGGCCGTGTACCGCTTAGAACGCGTGTTGACATAATGAGGGCAAATCTCCGTAACCTTTGAATTTTGAGGATTTTACAGCAGATCGTTCGAGGGTGTCAATGAAACACATCACTTTTGGCCTCAAATAGGGACGAAATGCGGGGCATGGAATAAATTAACCCTTTTGAGAGAAACTGTTGTATAATGCTCGCCGTCACAATAGAGCTTTGCAGTCCCCTAGGTGACACCAGCACTGACAGAGGCCCGTCTTAGTTAAAGTCATACCAGTACCGTGTAGATTAATTTTTTAAGGTACACGGTGCGGTACTGCGAACCCGTAAAATTAACATTAACGCAGTACTCGAAACCTCTCGAAAAAATGATCTACCCAGAACTCTCACAAAGAGGCTTATGAAAAAAGCAAAGATCGCGAACGGCAACCTGCTCTACCACCCGATCCATGGACTGTGCCGCGTAGAAAGGGTCACTCCCCCAGGGCCATATGACCAGAGGGGTCCCAGCTATTCGCTAGTGCCAAAAATAGCCACCCGAATGAAAGCTCGCTTTGTCATTTCGGCCTTGGACTTGGAAGTCTCGGGTTTTCACGATCTCGTTTCTCCCCGGGAAGCAAATAAGATACTGAGCTACTTAAAGGCTGGAAATGGCAAAGGCCATCCCGGAACCGATTCGGCGCAGAATCTTCAGGATCAGGCCTGGGGTCTCGCTCGCGCTCTTCAGACCTTCGCTTATGACAAATTCGAAGCCAAGGACCAGAGGAAACGTCAGGCGCTGGAACGCTCGGCTAAGGGTCTTGTGGGAGAACTTTCTTGTGTGTTCAAGACCACTTTAAAGAAAACGGCGGACAAAGTCCTCAAGAACCTGGGACACTCGTCGCGGATCAACCCTTCGGTCCTTTCGGCCCTAGCACTTGCCGGAGAAGATTAACCATCTCAAGAAGAAACACGGAGCACAGACGCCCGGGAGCGCCTGTCCCCTCTTATTTTCAATAAGCCCGGAAGCAAAAGGAGTTAAAGTAACATGAGCGAACATTCAGACGAAAATGAAGAACTTTCCGTTCCCCAGCAATCCGACACGGATGTTGTGTCTTTAATTAAAAAGATGCAGCAGCAACTGAACTATCTTGAAAAAAAGATCGACCTCTTGATCGGCGGTCAATCTCCGGAAAGACCGTTCAGAGACAGGGAAAAACGATTTTCAAAACCTTTCCGCCCTTCCTTTGGCGGCGGAAGCGGGGGCAGAGACTTCAACCGCGGTCCGCGGAGAGAAGGCGGCTTTTCTTCGAGTCGTCCCAGAGAAGGTGGATTTTCATCGGATCGCCCGAGACCGAGTGGTTTTTCATCGGACCGCCCCAGGACAGGCGGCTTTTCAAAAGACCGGCCGCCCCGCGAAGGCGGATTCTCATCGGATCGTCCCAGGGAAAGAAGCGCCGGTCCAGAGCGCTCTTTTGACAGAAAACCGGGCGCAGGGTCCCGCGGATTCGGCCATGGCGATAAGCCTTTTTTCCGCCACCGGAAGGGTCCCCGGTAGTCGTTAACATCATTTTCACGAAGTAATGGATTTTTCGGGAATTTTTTCCCACAACTGCACTGACATCAGTGCCAACAGGAGGAGATAACATGGGGTTTCAAGGAGAAGGTCGTGGTTTTGGAGGCGCACCGCGCGAGATGCACAAGGCGACTTGCGGCGAATGCAAAAAGGAATGTGAAGTTCCTTTCAAGCCCAGAGAAGACCGTCCGGTCTATTGCAAGGACTGCTTCGCGAAGCGGAAGGACGCCAGCGGCCGTTAATTAACAAAACTGAGACTCGTACCTCGGGACTCGGGACTCGTTTGGGTTCCTGATTTTTCGAGGTACGGGTCTTTTTTTTTGCTTATCGAGTCCCGAGAAGCTAGTCCCGAGTCCCGCTTCTGGCGGTCACGCCAGAAGATACCCCATCCGCTTCACCGCCTTAGCCATTCTCCCCAAAGCAACACCTACGGT
>JBAXGK010000272.1:0-3118 GCA_037139435.1 Candidatus Omnitrophota bacterium
TGCCTTTCGCTCTTCCTTTCGCTGCTTAACTGCTAGCGAACGTCCCAGGGCCGATACCTGCTAAGTTCTGAGGACGATAAAGCAGGTTGCTCTTTGGGCGTCGTCGCCGCGTCCAGGGAAAAGATTTAGGCGGATCGTCCTTCAGGATCTCGTTCGCAGAGGCTTGGGGGATTAAATCCATTGCGAACTGAGCATGGAGACCCCTTAATGACGAATCCTTTGGACGAGGGTGCAATTCCCTCCACCTCCACCATTAATACGAACCAGCTTCTCAAAGACGAGGAACTGGAAGTCGAGACTTATATTTACGAAGATTCTCGGCTTGTTTTGATTGAAGACAGCCCAGAGGATGCGGCTGTCCAGAAAGAATAAATAGAGGATAATAAAATGAAAACGGGGAAGTTCATTGCTGCCGGAATTGCGGTTTTGATTCTGACAAGCGTTTTGAGTTGTAGTGTTTTGGCCGCAACGGAACTGTCGAAAGAAAAGATCATTGAAATAGCAAAGGCTAAGGCAATAGCTTCAGGACATGATGTTGCCAGCAAAGAAATCGTTTATCGTGAAGATAATTCACGGGCGGGTAAAGGCAGTTTTGGGGTAGTAAGGTTTTGGCCGAAAGATAAAAATATTATCGGAGGCGGATGCGAAGTTCGTGTTAATCGAGATACCGGAGAAGTGGGTGATATCACCAGTTTAAGGTGATGGTTCGCAGGGTGCGATGTTCGCTCCACCTCCACCACTTGCACCGCAAACCAGGAAGATGAAGACCTGGAGGTCGAGACTTATGTTTATGAAGACGCTCGGCTTGTGCGGATAGAAGATTAGCTGATTTAAGCTAAAAATTAATCGAGAGGATGCTGTTAGTCGAAAGGGAATCAAATGATAAAACGAAAACTATTAGAGCGATCCAGGGATGTTTTGGGCGGGACGCTTGTTTTTTCGGGAACCCGCGTGCCTGTCCAGTCGATCATCGATTATTTTGAAGAGGGGAAAACGCTTCCTGAGTTTTTATGTGATTTCCCGTCAGTCCGAAAGACTCAAGCTGTTATTGTGCTGGAAAAGCTGAAGCAGATGCTCGTAAAGGGAAAACATGCAATTGCTGCTTGATGAGTGTTTGCCCAGAACTCTTGCCAAAGAGTTCTGCGGACATAAGATCCAAACCGTGCCTGAAATGGGTTGGGCCGGCAAGAAAAACGGTGAGCTTCTTCGATTGGCCGAAAAGCAATTTGATGTGTTCATTACGCTTGACCAAAATCTGCAATATCAACAGAATTTGAGCAAATCATCGATGGCCGTAATTCTGGTCTCGGTCAAAAATAACCGTTTTGAAAGTATTCAGCCGTTAGTTTCCAAGATATTGACTGCGCTTAAGGTGTTGCAGCCGGGGAATGCCGTTAAGATTGCAGGCTAAGATAAGATTAATGAGGGAGTTTATGCGAATAAGAGCGATGGTCGCATTCGGTGTTTTTGCGTTACTATTGGCGGGCATTTCATGTCACACTGCTTGGGCAGCAACGGAGCTGCCTAACGAGAAAATTATCGAAATTGCTAAAGAAAAAGCTTTGGCGATGGGATTGAACGTGAACAATATGACCGTGACGTGCGAAAAAACATATCCCGAGTTCCTTCCCAAGTTGGCTGGTCGAAGCTTTCAAGCAGTGACTTTAAGAGAAAATGGTGTCCGGGGTGGTGCGTTATGGATTTCTGTTGATCGTAATACAGGTGAGGTGATAGATACCCTTCAGGAAAGAGACTAGGCGGTAATGGTTTGCGGATTGCGATATACGCTCCACCTCCATTTTTTTCAGGAGAGTCCTGACTCATTGATCGAAAATGAAATTCAGGCCAGCTCTGTTAGTTGTTTTTCAAAATGCCCTCGTTTTGTCGAGGGCATTTTCATAAAGTTTCTTTCATAAGGATAAAGACTATGGCGGGACAACACAAAGATTACTACAAAGCGCTTGGCGTTCCTGAATCGATTTCTGAGGATGAGCTTAAGAAGATCTATCGCAAGCTCGCGGTGAAGTACCATCCCGACAAGAATCCGACGAATGCCAAACAGGCCGAGGCGAAATTTAAAGAGATCTCCGAGGCGTATTATGTCTTGAGCGACGAAAAACGTCGCGCGCAGTATGACCAGATGCGAAAGTATGGTGGCGCACAGGCGAGTAATTTTGCCGGGTCTCAGGGGTTCAATTTCGAGGATCTCCTTCGACAATATTCCTCCGGGGGACGGACTCGGGGAGGTGGGCGCTATTCCGCATTTTCAGATGTTTTCGGTGATCTTTTTTCCGGGGGTGGCGGAGGGCAGGACGGGCCTTTTCGTGTTTATCCTTCAGGTTCGCCACGACAGGCTTCTTATGAGGATGAAGATGAATACGGGCAGATGCCGCGACAAGCCGCCCAGGAGTCCGCGGACGTCGTTGTGAATCTTAAGATCTCAAAGAAAAAAGCCAAAGAGGGCGGAAGCGTGATGTTTAAGTCACCGGAGGGCCAGACGATCTCGGTGAAGATCCCGGTGAATACGCGTGAAGGACAGAAACTTCGCTTGGCGCGCCAGGGAAGGGATTGCCCCACCTGTCATCATCCCGGAGATTTGATCCTTCAGATCCGGATCGGTGACTAGTCCCGCATAATATTTAAAATTATAGGGGTATGCGGTACAGTACTGTTAACCCTTAGAAATCAACGGAGAACAAGTACTAATGGAAGATTTTTTTAAGCATCGGGAGGTCTATCAAACCGGAAATCCAAAGCTGGACCAGCTCATCCATGAGTTGATCCATCAGGCGGGACCTGGGGCGAATGCGGATCTTGCCGAAGAGCTTATCGTGACGGCCCTCAAGGCTCACACGGAGATGCTCGATCGCGGGGATATGAAAATGCTCAATACCGCGATGAAAGAACTCCGGCAAAGCTTCAAGGTCTTTGAGCCTTTTCGTTCTGTTCGTAAGGTGTCGATCTTTGGATCTGCGCGTACCCCCCGAAACTCTCAGGATTTTCAACTTGCCGAAAAATTCCCGAAGGAGACCGTGAAACGAGATTGGATGGTCAATACCGGCGCTGCCTCGGGGATCATGCAGGCGGGAAATGAAGGCGCGGGCCGTAAGAAAAGTTT
>JBAXGK010000273.1:0-3117 GCA_037139435.1 Candidatus Omnitrophota bacterium
GAAGCTTGGTATCGAGAAACCCTGTCAGCTCCTTGTATCCCATCGCCCGTTCCGGGAATACTTCCTGTCCGGCGTGAAAGAATGTCACGGTCGCGAATGGACTCGTGTCCTTATCCTCCAGCAAACGCACTTTGCCATCCGGTTTAATTTGATAGAAGGCCTGATCGAGAACGATCATTTCTCCGTCGAGCGCGTCCAGGGTGCCGAAACCAAAATCGCCGTGCTTTTTGAGGTCATGAACGCTCATCGTGCCGCTATAGCATCCGGCAAGTAACGCGTTGATGGGAGCATTCTGAAAAACAACATCCTTCTGACTCGGCGCGTGGGCGCAACCGAGGGAAAAAAGAAGCATTAGAAGTGATAATTTGATTTTCATGGTGGGAATTAAAGTAGCCTGTCCCCTTTGCTTTAGGAGCCAACCAAAGGAAGCTCTTTTTCGAGCTTGAAGATGGCGAGAAAACGGTCTTTCCCGTCCGATTCTTTTTCCGCGTCGCACGAACATTTGCGGCGCATTTCCTTCAGCCGTTCGGTATTTTTTTCCTCAGCGACCTTTTTCAAGAAGAGTCTCTTCCCCTCGTACATTCCTTGGCTTTCAATGAAAAGATAGGCCGCGTTGGGGTTCGACTGGAGATTGTGATGTGTCAGGCGATCCGCCATGATAAAAGCGAGCGTTCCGTCCTCAAGAACATGAGGCCGCGCGTAGAGCGCAGCGTCCACCTTGCCGGAACTGTCCGCCGTCGCAAGCACGCCAGTACCTTTCGTTTTCTCGAAGTAGTCTCGTAGATCCATGGGGCTCTCCTGACAAGTGGGTTAAGAATTAAAACCGCGGACAACCATTTCCCTCTCCTTTGGGAGAGGGTCAGGGTGAGGGTTGCTTCCCCTCATCCCATCCTTCTCCCTCAGGGAGAAGGAGATTAATTGATATTCGAATGCAACCCGCCGGAACCGGCACGGAAGTCAACATTGGTGAGATCGCTTCCCTGTTCACGGGCATAAGCACAATTCCAAAGGCAAGCCGCGCAGTGGATGCATTTTTCGCGGTCAAAGAGCGGAACGCCGCCGTCGGAGCCTGCTGTGATCGCCTGACCGGAACACATCTCGATACAAACTTTGGTGCGGCATTTCTGGCATTTCCCGGCATCGAGAAAGATCACGTGGTCCGCATAACCTTCCGCGGCTTGCACTTTGCCGCCCAAAAGCAGCGCGTCCTGGTGGGAAATGAGAAGCTTGCCATCAAACTGAACCTTCGGCCATCCTGCCGCATCCATCAGGGAATCATGCATGTACGTGTTCGTCGCATTCGCTTCCTTGCGCACCTTCTCGATCACGTCCGCGGAAACCTTACCTTTATAGTAATTTTCAAGCGTGGGAATGCGTTCATAAACGGGCTTGAGCTTTGCGGGAATATTGAGGAGTCCGTTCGTAAAACCGGCCAGGCCCATTCCCATCATGCCGCATACAAAATTATGACTAAATCCGTCTCGCGCTTTTTCCGCGATCTTGTTATCTTTCTGAACCCAGCTTGCGCGGCGGCTTTTTAAATACGTTGCTTCGAGGTTTTCTTTAGTAAAAGCTCTTTTCTCCTTTAAAAGCTGAATCATACCTTCCGCAAGCTGAACGCCCGTGGTCCAGGCTTCATCGACGCCGGAACCTTTGAGCATGTTGGTGCTGCCGGAACCTTCGCCAATACGGGCAAAGCCATCGCCTACAATAAAAGGTTCTCCGCGCATCCCGGCTTCCTGCAAACTTTTCGCGCCCCAGGATTTCAAGGTCGCGCCCTGGAGATGTTTCCAAAGCTTGGGATGCTGCATCCAGTGCTGAAGATAGCGATAAGCCGAACGCATCGGGTTATCCAACCAGGACGGAACAAAGATACCGAGTGACGCCATGCGGTTAGGGTATACATAAAGGAAGCCGAAGATCTCCGGTTCCGGAAACCCGAACGTGTGAATCACCGTCCCCGGCTCAAGCGTGGTATTTTCTGGCAGCTCGACCACGGCTTTCATGCCAAGCGCCCATTCGCGTTGGTGATTTCCTTCCGGCAATCCAAGCTTGTTATCCAGACTTTGTCCGACGGGGCCATAAGGCCCATCGCCTACGACCGTAAAACCGGCGTGAATATCCATACCGGGCATGAAGGCGCCCGTGGGTTTTCCGGATTTCTCAACGCCCTGGTCCGCCAGCCTGACGCCAACCACATGGTTTGAATCAAAGAGCGGTTCCTTCACGGGCATCCCGGGCCACACTTGAACAACCCCGGAACCCATAAGATTCGATCCCAGCCACTGAGTGAACTGACCCATCGAGAGCACCCAACCGCCGTGCTTGGCCATAAAAGGCGGGATAAAAGGAAGTTGAAAGGCCTGATCTTTATACCACGGAAGGATAAAACCAAAAGTGCGGAAGAGCCAGTCCACGATCTTTAAGATACAGGACCGGCGGCTCGCGCCCACGGGGTCGAGGAGATAATAAACTTCTTCATGCTTCACCGGATGCGCCATCGGAATTTGCGAAAGTTCTTCAGCCGTAAACGCAGCTTTGATCCCCTTCGCCTCGGTCACGATCCCCGAAACGCCAAACCCGATATCATCCGCCCGTTCGTAGCAGATCACCTGAAGCGGCATGCCCGGCATGGTCTTGCTTTGAAAATGCTCAGCGGTAGGATCCAGCTGGATAGCTTTTGTGAGAGTATTCAAAAAACCTGCCGTGGCAGGCCCGAATCCCACGCAAACAACATCGACTTCCATTTTTTGGCGATCACTCGTCATGATAAATGCTCCTATTTTTCAAAATTTCATGGTGAGCGAATGAAACAACTTTTTTAAGGCGTACGGAGTACGGCGAAAAAGCTCTGAGCTATACGCCGTACGCCTTACTCCGTACGCGACTATCCGTTTACAACGGATAGTCGAGCGCTTCCGGGATCATGACCTGTGCGACGGCTTCCGCAGCACGGTCCTTGGAAAAACGAACACCGACGAGACTCGCGTCCGTCTTCGCGCGCAATTCCGCGAAAGGCTTGAGAGCCGCCGCCGTCGACTGATATCCATAAACCAGCTCGGCACAAACTTTACCGACTTCACCGGCCGCACGAGCCGCCTGAACGCCGGAAAGATC
>JBAXGK010000274.1:0-3100 GCA_037139435.1 Candidatus Omnitrophota bacterium
CGCTCTCCGGGATCACGGCTTCCAACAAGGTCTATGATGCAACGATCGGCGCAACGGTTTCAACTACGGGAGCTGTTTTTGGCGGGAAAGTTTCCGGGGATGAATTGACCGTTGCCTCGACCGGCGTGTTCGGGGATAAGAATGTCGCGAGCGTCAAGACGGTGACTCTCACGAACGTTCTCGGCGGTTCGGATCTTGGGAACTACACGATCACGGATCAAGGCACCACGATCGCGAACATCACGGCGAAAGCTGTGACGCTCTCCGGGATCACGGCTTCCAACAAGGTCTATGACGCAGGGATCGCCGCGACGGTTTCAACCACGGGAGCTGTTTTTGGTGGGAAAGTTTCCGGGGATGAATTGACTGTCGCCTCGACCGGCGTCTTCAGTGATAAGAATGTCGCGAGCGACAAGACGGTGACTCTGACGAACACGCTCGGTGGTTCCGACTTTGATAATTACACGATCACCGATCAAGGAACCACGACCGCGAATATCACCGGCCTGACGATTAGCGGTACGGTGCAAGGTCTTGGAAGCGGCGTTTCGATGATTCTCGCGGTGAATGGCACGGATACTTACACGGCGACGACCACAGCAGGTGGCGCGTTCTCCTTCGCGGGTGTGGCCGCGGCGGGTACGGATAACCTGCTCGTCTTTACTAATGATGGGTCTTCGAAGGCGAACCTGGCCGGGAAAGTGGCGACGACGGGTCTTGATATCAGCGGCATTTCCATGGCGTCGGGGAAGTTCCTGGTGGGTACTTCGGGCGGGGCGCTCGGCGGGGCGATCACGAATGCCGACCTTGGCACGGCAAAAACCGGTCTTTCCAATTCGAATATTTATTACTCGGTTGATGGTTCCAACAACGCCACTTTCGAGAGCGGAATCGATCTCGAGATCGCGTCCGGCATGATCTATGAGCCGGGAGCGGGCGTGACGGTGAACGGGAGCTTCAATGTGGCTGCCGGCGGTCGTTTCCTGGATACCGATCCGCTGGCTCATTCGTTCTCGGTCGCGGGGAATTTCTCGGTACCGTACGGGACGAACGGATTCCGCCGCTACACAGGCGCGGGTTCTGTCGCCGATCCTTTTGTGGTGCGTGACCTCTATGATCTCCAAGCGATGAAGTCGAACCTCACTTCTAATTTTGAGTTGAGCGATACGCTGACGGACAATACTCTTGATATGGCCTCGACGGCGTCCTGGAATGGCGGCGCTGGTTTCGATCCGATCGGGACCGAGGGCAATGCTTTCTCCGGAAGTTTCGATGGGAACGGGAATGTGATCTCGAACCTTGTGATGCACCGCGAGGGCGATTATTCGGGTCTCTTCGGTTATATCGCGGCGAATGCCGAGCCTGAGGTGATCAACGTTCAGAATTTGGGTCTTGAGGCCGTGAGTATTTACGGCGCGGGTTTCACGGGCGGTCTTGCCGGGTTCAATGCCGGGACGCTGTCGAATGTCTACACGACGGGTTTTCATACGGTGAGTGGTGCAAGCTTTGTCGGGGGTCTCGTGGGGGCGAACACCGGGTTGATCACGAACGCTTATTCGAGCGCCTGGGTCACGGCAAAAGGTTCGGATGTCGGCGGCCTGGTGGGAACGAATGACGGGACGCTGAACCAGACGTACGCGATGGGATACGTGACCGGCGGCGGCGCAACGGCCGGTGGCCTTGTGGGTTCCGGTTCCGGGACGATCACGAATTCTTTTTACGATGCCCAAATGAGCGGTCTGGCGGGTAACGGCCGCGGCTCGGCGCTGACGACGGCCGGCATGATGAATCAAGACACTTATGCGGCTTGGGGGAACTTTACGAACACCTGGACCCTGGACAATCAGCGGTCTTATCCTCATTTTCAGTTCCGGTATCCGGATGGCGTTCGCGGCGTCTGGGGAAATCTGATCATCGAGATCAAGATCAAAGATACGGAGATCGTGATCGGCCACGAGAAGCTGGGCCCGAACGAGGCTGTGAATCTTTCCGTTTCTTCCGCATTCCCAGTTGAAGATGGTGGCGCCACCCCGCTTACTTCCGGAAAAACAGGAGCCTCAGGCATGTTCTATTTCGTGCTCGGCGAGAAGGATGTCAACTATTCTGATTATGTAGTGGTGGATGCGATCGGAGGAGAAACGGCGATGCCTGCCGAAACAGGCAGTATCCCGGGCCTCGACGTCACAGGCTTCAGGTATGTCGAACTGCCGCATCCTCCGCCGATCAATATGAACGTGATCATTCCTATAGATACTTTTTCGAAGCCTGTGGAGAAAACATCGGATGCTGTGGCGGCCAATGCCGCTGTGAATGCGATGCTGAATGTTGCGATCATTGCTGATGTCGCGGGAAGTTTTTCCGGCCCGGTTACGATCTTAGATCTGACAGGGACAATGAATTCGGGAGCACAAAGTGACGCCGATCTCACAAATTTCATCGCAGCAATTCCTTCGACGCCGGCGACAGAGCCGCTGATGCTGCCGCCTTCACCCTCGGAAAATGCGAGCATTTCTTTTGAGACCCCGTCCCCGGCCAGTGAACCGGTTCCAGGCACCGGCGAGGAGAGCGCGTCTTCCGCGAGCACTGGAGTGCAGTCGTCGGCGGGTGATGAAATATCCGGTGCAGAAGCTGATTCTGAAGAGATGGAGATATCGGCGGCGGAGGCAGGTATTAGCACAGGAGTGGATGACGCGGAACTTTTCGGCAAAGATGGGATGATGAGTGAAGGATCTTCGGGCGGAGAGAGTGAAACTCCGGTGGAAAATGGTGGAGGGAGGGCTCGCGAAGATCAAGGTGAAGAAGGAGTGTCTGCCGCAAGCGGTGAGCAGGAAACCGGGAGCGGTGAGGCTTTGGAGAGTGAGAGCTCTGTTTCAGGTGAAAGTGAGGGCGCTGTTTCAGGTGAAAGTGAGGTCGCCGTGGAGGAAGCCTCTTCCAATGCGAAGTCGGCCTCGGAAGATAAGATAGCGAATGGGCGGGATGTTCCGATCGTGGGCTTCACGGATAATGAAAACCCCATGAATTTCCTGACGGATGTGCGGGTGATCGAAGGCACGGTGTATGTTCTGGACAGTGCGAATGCGATGTCCCTTTTGGGTGTGGG
>JBAXGK010000275.1:0-3063 GCA_037139435.1 Candidatus Omnitrophota bacterium
ACGAGAGACGGGAAACGTCCTGTCCAACCGCTGTGGGAGGAAAGTCCGAGCTTCACAGGGCATCGTAGTGGGTAACGCCCACCCTTTGTATCGCTTGCGGTGCAGAGCGGATAAGAGCCACAGAGACGAGTCCTTGCCGTGAAAATGGCAGGGGGTGAAACGCGGCAATCTCTACGTGAAGAAAGGCTAAACAGGGTAAGGAGCGCAAGCGGGAACGGCCCGTTCCTAGATCGCCGCAAGGCGGGAACCTTACCGGGTCAGCCGACCGAGGCCGTCAGTAATGACGGTCCTAGATAGATGGTCATCGACCGTTGCGTAAGCGACGGAGACAGAACTCGGCTTACAGGGAAGGCCCTCTCATTTTTTTGCGGCGCTTGACAAAGAGAGAAGAAACGAGTAACTTTCAGACAGGCAGATACAATTCTAACTCCTTTTAAGACGGCGCGGGACGCCGACAAAGGTGGCGCAAATGAAAAAGAAGATTGGAATTCATAGAAACCCCACACAGACGTGTGGGGTATTTTTTTGCCCGCAGGCTGAGGCTTCAGGCAGCTCAGGCCAGGAGCCGTTATGACCCTTTCCGAGAAGCAGGTCCTTGATGAGGGCGGTATCGAGCGGGCGCTTGCCCGGATCGCCCACGAGATCCTCGAACGAAATCAAGGCGTGGCCTACCTCACACTGGTCGGCATTCGAAGCCGTGGTGTTTTTCTTGCTGAGCGACTGCAGAAGAAGCTTGTCGAGATCGAGAAAAAAGAGATTCCGCTTGGCATTCTTGATATCACACTATACCGGGACGACCTGAGCGAGATCGGTTCCAAAGCCGAGCTCCATGAAACGAATATCCCGTTTGATCTCAAAGGCAAGATCGTGATCCTTGTGGATGATGTCCTTTTTACAGGGAGGACCATCCGCGCTGCACTCGATGCTCTTATCGAATTTGGTCGCCCCCAATCGATTCAACTTGCAGCGCTTGTGGACCGCGGGCATCGCGAATTGCCTATTAAGGCAGACTATGTGGGCAAGAATGTTCCGACCGCATTCCAGGACAAGGTCATTATACGGTTGAAGGAAACGGACGGGAAAGACGAGGCTGTGATCTCCGGAGGGGGAAAATCATGACACAGAATGGCAAGATCCAATGGAAACGGAAAGACCTTCTTGGGCTGCGCGATCTTTCTGTGGAGGAGATCGAGTTGATCCTCGATACGGCAAAATCTTTCAGTGAGGTCTCCCAGCGAGAGGTCAAGAAAGTCCCCGTTATGCGCGGGAAGACCGTGGTGAACCTTTTTCTGGAACCGAGTACTCGAACGCGTGTTTCTTTCGAACTCGCGGAAAAACGCCTAAGCGCAGACACCATCAGCATGGCGAGTGCCGGTTCGAGCATGACCAAAGGCGAATCCTTATGGGATACGATTGCCAATATTGAAGCTCTCAAAGCGGATATCATCGTGATGCGGCACGCTTCTTCGGGGGCGCCGCACCGCATTTCTAATTACACAAAGTGTGGGATCGTGAACGCGGGGGACGGCATCAATGAGCATCCCACGCAGGGGCTTCTGGACATGTTCACGCTTCGTGAGATCAAAGGAAAGATCAAGGGTCTCAAAGTTGTTTTTGTCGGGGATATCCTGCATTCCCGCGTGGCGCGATCCAATATTTGGGGGCTGACAAAGCTTGGGGCGGAAGTGGTTTTATGCGGTCCCAAGACGCTCATCCCTTGGGGATTTGAGGACCTCGGCGTGAAGGTGATCCATGACGTGAAGAAAGCGATCGATGGCGCGGATGCCGTGACGCTTCTCCGGATCCAGATGGAACGGCAGAATGAAACTCTGTTTCCTAGCATCCGGGAATACGCAAGCACCTATGGGATGAATACCGAGCTCTTTAAATGTGCAAAACCCGATGCGATCCTGATGCATCCGGGGCCTGTGAACCGCGGCATTGAAATTGAAAGTGCCCTCGCGGACAGCGCGCAGTCTTATATCCTCAAACAAGTCACCAACGGGATCGCGGTCCGCATGGCGGCCATTTACCTTTTGAGCGGAGCGTTGAAAAATGAAAAATAAACTGAACGGACAATCCGTCAAGAACCTGATCATACGGAACGCGCACCTTGTTGATCCCGCCAACAAGATCGACGAAGTGATGGACCTTCACGTCAAAAGTCACCGGATCGTGAAATGGGGAAAAGATCTCGCGGCGGAAGATGCGGAGATCCTGGATGCCAAGAGGCTCCATCTTTTGCCGGGGCTCGTGGATCTGCATGTTCACTTTCGCGAACCGGGTTACGAGCATAAGGAGACGATTGAGACCGGCGCCCAGGCGGCCATCGCAGGCGGTTTTGTGGCTTGTGTGACGATGCCGAATACCAAGCCCGCCTGTGATAACGCGCAGGTGGTGAAGTATCAAATGGAACGTGCGAACGTTCTCAATTTTAATATTTTCCCCTCCGGGACGCTGACGCAAGGGCGTGAAGGCAAGAAGATCTCGGAAATGGCTGAGATGAAGGCCGCGGGAGCCGTGTCGGTGACCGATGATGGAGGATGGGTCGTGGACTCCGGGGTGGCGCGCCGGGCTTACGAGTATGCCTCGACGTATGGATTGCCGATCATGTCGCATGCCGAAGACCATTCAATCAGCGTCAATGGGGTGATGAACGAAGGCCCCGTTTCCTCGAAACTCGGGCTCCGGGGTTCCCCGAACGCTGCGGAAGATATCGCAACGGCGCGGGATATTGAGCTGGTCCGGCTCATCAAATGCCAGCTCCACTTCCAGCATGTGTCAACACGCGGAGCCGTGGAGATGATCCGGCGCGCGAAAGCGGAGGGGCTTCCGATCACCGCTGAAGCGACACCGCATCACATTGCGCTGACAGACGAAGAGTTCGTCAAATACGACACCTTCTATAAAATGAGCCCGCCGCTCCGCACGGAGAAAGACCGGCAGGCCATTATGGAGGGATTGGAAGACGGTACGATCGACGCGATCGCGACGGATCACGCGCCTCACGCCCTCGAAGAAAAGGACCGCGATATCGAAGTGGCCCCTTTCGGGACGATCGGG
>JBAXGK010000276.1:0-3044 GCA_037139435.1 Candidatus Omnitrophota bacterium
TTGAGGTCATGGTTTCTGGAAAGTTTCCTTTATTCCCTTTATGTGTTTTTAAAGCAAGTTGCATGTTTGCATGATGAGTATCAAAATCATTTTTTAGAGAGATGGGAAGTGGCGCCGTTCCGACTAAGATGGCTTTCATGTGAACGCGACAGTACTCCTGGGCGCCGGAGTCACGATCCATTTTTAAAAGCGCTGCGAGCATAGTCGGCGCAAGCCACATTGCATTGGCCTTGTATTGAATAACCGAATTCCAAAAAAAAAGGACAGTTCTAGCATCAAATGGCGGAATGCTGACGATGGTTCCTTGTGCGAGGAAGGGACAAACTAGGGTGTTCAAAATGCCCGCCATATACGCCATCGGCATGACATGTAAAAAACAATCCGAGGAAGTAAAGTTTATTCGTTCATTAAACAATCGGGCGTTTTCAAAAACCGAAGAAATCCTATGCGCCACCCCTTTGGGATGTCCAGTAGTTCCAGAGGTGAAAGTAACAAGAAAAACATCGCAAGGATTGATTTGTTGATAAAGCTGACTAATCTCTATATCCGGCTGCGAGACCGCACAATGCTCAAGCGCAAGGTGCATCGGAACTCTCGCAAGAGCACGAGGCGTCAGAAGATTTTGAGTGGACGGGGCATAAAGAGCCATCTTAGGCGTGGAAAAATCAAGTATGGACTCTATCTCGCGAGGATGAAGTCGAGGATTAATCGGCATAATGATCGTTCCAAGCAGTAGTGAAGCAAAATATAGCGAAGCCAACTCGGCCGAATTCGGCAGCAACACCGCGAAACGCTCTCCTTTCTGGAGACCCCGAGCGGTAAGCCCCTGCGCCATTTTGGCCACAAGATCATGGAACTGCTTATAAGTCCACGAAGTATGGGTTTCGGCGTTGATTAAAAAAATGCGCTCAGCATTGTCCCGAAAGATCTTTTCGATTTCCTGCCCTGAGATCATTTGTTTTCCTGTTCGCCACCGACATACCTCGTCAGCATGCAGCCATCAAGAAAGCTCGAGCGGTTACGCTTCATTTTCTTTGAAATTTTTCGCGCTGCAACGTTCAGCTTTTCTTCGTCGACATCCACCCTGCTTATTTTGCACACTTCAATGATAAGGATTTCCGGATCAACTTGATACTTGGCAGCACATTTGAGAATTTTAGGCATATAACTGGAATGAAATTCAGCATAGCCTGACACAATATCCAACGCAGCTTCCCCTCGCTTAGTAATAAGCGGCTGAATGTATTTCTGACCGATCTTTAGAAGACGCAGGAAATTGACGCCAGTCTTAACTCCACACTTTGCGAGCGCAGCCACTAGAATTTCTGTGCAGGCATTTCCGGAACTCCTGCCGAGACCTTGCAGCGAAGCGTCGATAAACCGGACGCCAAGCTCCGCTGCTCTTAAAGTATTGGCCATGGCAAGTCCGAGATTATTATGTCCGTGAAATCCAAAATCCACTTTTGTTTTCTTCCGGACAGCATGGATGTAATCGTCAATAGTACGGGGCAGCATTCCCCCGGCGGAATCAACGAAGTAAACTATATCGGCACCATAACTCTCAGCCTGTTTGACCTTGAGAGCGAACTCTTTCGGAGAAAGCGCGTAAGACTTCATAAAGTTCGCCGCAACAAGCATGCCTGACTTTTTTGCTTTTTGAATGAAGGGCTCTGCCTTCTCAATCGCATCAACATTCGTTCCAATCCGTATGAAATCCATTCCGTGATCGGCCGCGAGATCCAAATCGGTAAGATTTGCAATCCCCGGAATACAAAACATGCCATACTTGGACTTCTTAAGACTTCGCCGCGCCGCAGCCATATACTCTTCATCCGTCGCAGCTGCAACACCATGCCCTGCATTACTAGCATTCAGGCCCACACCATGTCCAATTTCGATATATTCAATTCCGGCACCTTCGAGCTCTCTGCAGATTACCGCCGTATCATCTGCTGTAAATGAAAAATTAATGGCATAACTGCCGTCACGAAGCGTCGTATCTAGAATATTTATTTTTCTCATACCCCTCCTTGAAGAACCGCTATGTTTTTTTTAACAAACCTACAGTGAAAAGCGCTTCTGCCGCTTCAAAAATCTCGCGAATAGGCAACCCGGATTTCTCAGAAATCGTCAAGCAATCATTCGAGCCATCGGCCAAATTTAAAGTCCAAGCTAGCGCCGAAATTTTTAGAGTCGTCGATTTTTGAGAACCTAAGGAATGATAAAGGCCTCGGCGCCCTAATTGCGGCTCGCCATACATCGATGTGTTCTTCCATATTCTATTTCCTTCCAAAGTCTCAACCAACTTAAAATAGACGTCAACAGATTGGGCCATAGCGTAAAACTGGATGAAACTCTTGTTGTCCATCGAAGTATGATACTCTGCATATTCTCCATACATCGTTCTCATAAGGGACCCCACGGGCAAATCAAACCCCGGCGAACAATACTGTCGTTCGTCACTACCATTAGAGGGATCGAATTTAACAACCCGATGTTCTCCTATTTCCTTTAAGACTACTCGCGCCGCTCTATCAGCGACCGAATTTTCTTGGCGAGACTGCTTATAAGTAAATTTTCCAGGATCGCCCACGCAGGTAATTTGATATCCAGCAACCAGTCTTTTTTTAAAGTGCCCCCCTCTTTTTTTTAAATAACCAATAGCTCCAATCGTTTCAGGGTTGATAACAAACCGGTATGTAAGCCGCCGTCTTGGCATGGCTAAAATTTTTTGAAAAAGAAAAGCCATAACAATAGGGCCCGAAAGTTCATTATTGGCCAAAGACGGGTGACAGAGGTAACTAGAAAACAAAACTTCTTCCTTAGATTCACCCGGAATCACAGCCTCACCAATTTCTAAAACGCCCTTATCCAACGAGGTGTCAACGACAACTTCGTACATACCATCTGGAAACTCTTTCAATTCCTCATGCGCAACACAAAAGCCCCAATCTTCTTTGTAGTATGTTGTCAAGTATGGGATCGCTCGCGGAAGATCCGGCAAGGAGTGCAAGTGTGGTCGCAATTCGGAAAAAGACAAGCGC
>JBAXGK010000277.1:0-2988 GCA_037139435.1 Candidatus Omnitrophota bacterium
CTGCCTGGCCTTCGTTCACATACTGACCATTGATGAACCAGAAAAGTTTCCGGGCATCATAGGAACCGTCGGCCTTAAGCACCAGCCGCTGGTCCCCCATGCGAGATTGCTCCAAAAAATATTCGCATTGGTTGACAGGAGAAAGAATCTTCGGACTGCCGCCGTCCCAATCTCTGGCCATATCCATCCCGTTCTCCATAATCGGCGGAGAAACATAGTTAGAATCATGCCGCTCAAGCCAGGTATGGATAGCCTGCGGCCAGACCTCATGAACTTTCTCCGACCCAGAGTGACCCTTTTCGATCTCATCTACCGCCATGCCGGTCTCATTATCGATCATGAACTTCTTATGGATACTGCATTGACGGTTCATAGTCGTCCCGGAAATGAAAAAGTCGTCCGCTGAATGCGGGCAGATCGCGCTCACAGGCTCTCCGCTCAGAAGACAAACCTTTCTGGTTCCAATTGATGATGGCTTCTCATACCAAGGAGCGGGTTTCCCGGCATAGATGCGCTCAAATAATCGCAGAGCAACAGGCGCTGCGGCTTCAATCCCAACGAGAGACTTGGACGGCTTCCCGGAAAAGTTCCCAAGCCATACCCCGATCGTATATTCGGGATTGTAAGCAACCGTCCAGGCATCATGATTTCCATAGGAGGTGCCGGTCTTCCACGCAACCCTGGGAAGGCTCTGCCGATTCCCGACAAAGCCCGAAGACGCAAGCCTCTCAGAGTCCTCAAGGATATCCGCGACAAGATATGCCGAACCATCCGACATAAGCCGCTCCTGCTTAGCCAGCGGCTCGTTCTCAAGGCCGGTGTAAGCTTGAGAGGTCCCAAGGCGCGCCAACACAGCATAAGCGTTCACAAGCTCAAGAAGCCTGACCTCTGCGGTCCCTAGCGTAAGCGACAATCCATATTGCTCGGGCTGTTTCGTGAGCGTGGTAATCCCCGCCTGTTTCAAAAAGGTATAGAGCTTCTGGTATCCCGCTTTTTGGAGCACCTCGACGGCGGGAACATTCAAAGAATCAGCCAATGACTCCCGAACCGTCACAGGACCACGGTATTTCTTGCTGAAATTCTCCGGAGCATATCCCTGATATTGGACGGGAACATCGGCAAGGATCATCCGGGGAGTATAAAGCCCGAGATCGAAACCAATCGCGTAAGTGAAAGGCTTGAGACATGAACCCGGAGAGCGCTTGCTCAAAGCGCCGTTCACCTGCCCCGAATGATCCTTATCAAAGAAGTCATTCGATCCGACCATAGCACGAAGCTTCCCGGTCTTATTCTCCAGGATTACCACGGCACCGTTCTGAACACCATAAGCGGAAAGCTCGGAAAGCCGGTCTTTGAGCATCTTCTCAGCCATATCCTGCAACAGAGGATCCAGAGAGGTTTTAAGGACTACCGCCGTAGGATATTTCTGTTGTGCCCAGATACCGAAATGAGGTGCCACAAACGGAAAGGAGTGATGCCCGGCTTCCACGGGCTCGCTATTGGATGCGTTGAGCTGCGCCTGAGTTATGTAAGCGTTCGCGAACATGCTCTTAAGAACCATCTCCCGCCTTTTCTTCGCACGCTCAGGGTGGCGATCCGGTCTTAATCTGGACGGCGACTGAGGTATCCCCGCAAGAAGCGCACATTCATCAAGCGTCAGATCCATCGGCCGTTTCTTGAAATATCTCCACGAAGCTGCTTTGACGCCGTGGATATTCCCGCCGTAAGGAGCGAGTTCGAAATACAGCTTTAGGATCTCTTTCTTGGAATAGATAGACTCCAGCCAGAGCGCGTGGATAGCTTCTATTACTTTATTCGGAAAAGTGCGCGGCCTGTCTTCAAGAAGCCGGATCACCTGCATCGACAAAGTGGAAGCCCCCGTCAGGATTTTCTGGTGCGTGATATTGAGCCAAGCTGAACGAAGTACCGCCAGAGGATCAACGCCCCGGTGATTCCAGAACCGCTTGTCTTCTATCGCGACCGTGGCGTTAACCAGGTTCTGGTTGATCTCGCTTAACTCCACCGGAAGAATCCATCGCCCCTTGCTTCCGAGGAATACGCGGAGAATATTCCCGTCCTTATCGAGAACTGTCTGGGAATACCCGATCTCCTTTATTGCTTGGGCGGGAAAAGGCGCAAGCCAGCAGAAAAGAAGGACCGGGACGGCCAGAAAGACCGCCCCGATCCCGACCCTGCGTCCGACTGACAACAAAGTTTTCATATGTTTCCTTTATTCCGAGATCGTGATCTCGCCAGCACCGTTCACGCTTGCGATCGAAGGATCGTACATGCATTCCGCGCTCACGGCAGGCAGCTTGAATTTGCCGGGGGTCACCGCTCGGACGACATACCGGTAATACATTCCTCCTGAAACATCCGCAAAAATCAAAATACGGTCATCACGAATGTCGATCTTCTGCGCATTGATCATGTCCTTTTCCGAAAGATCGGAGGCATCTGATGAGGCGAGCCTCGGATTCTCAACCTCAAACCCGGCAGGCAGCAAGTCCACGAGAACCACGTTCTTATAGTTCTGGTCTCCGGTTAATGAAAGATTCACAATCGCGACATCGCCCTGCTTGAGTTTTTTCAAATCAAACGGTTCTCCTTTTGGATCAAGAAAAGATCGCCTTACTTGGAGCCCCTTGTCTTTTTCTTCCACATTCCCGGAGGCCGGAACACCGCCTGAGGTCCAGTAATAGTAGGCAGCGCCCTCTCCATTAACTTCAATGGCGAGGTCCCGGCCGGAAAGTTCAGCGCCATTCAGAGAAGCGGCGTTCTTATCATCAAAGGATGCCACGGGTTTGCCGTCTGAAAGAATACGTCCCGTATAATTCTGCGGCTGAGCTTTGAGATAGCGGGAGTATTTTCCAAGCCCGAGGAGCGCCTGCGCGTTATTCTGCGTTGTGTCCCATTGGCCTGATTTCATCACTCCCTCAAGACGTTTCACCAGGACCGGCACCAAAGGATTCTCCGGATCTACTTCCA
>JBAXGK010000278.1:0-2988 GCA_037139435.1 Candidatus Omnitrophota bacterium
CAGTCTCATCGGGATAACAGTAATGCCAACGCAGGCTATTTTCCATAAAAGAAACGCCTTTGCCTTTAAGGGTATCGGCCACTATAACGCTTGGCCTGTCCTTGTGAAAAGGCAAACCCGCGAGTGTTTTTTTAATAGCTTTAAAAGAATGCCCATCGATCACACGAGCGGTCCAGTTGAAGACTTTGAATTTCTCGGCAAGAGGATCCAGATTTAAGGTCCCCTTTGCCGGACCTAGTGCGTACATCCGGTTATAGTCGACAATAAGCGTTAGATTATCAAGCTTATGATGCCCCGCAAAAAGAACCGCCTCCCAAGTGGAACCCTCGGCAAGCTCACCATCGCTTACTAAAACAAAAACTCGGGCGGCGGAACGGTCCTTTTTAAGCGCATATGCCATGCCGGCCCCTAGGGACAACCCATGCCCAAGAGAGCCGGAGGAAACCTCGATGCCTTTTTTCACATTGTAATCGGGATGCTGCTGCAAAGTTCCACCGTTAACCGCAAAACCGGCCAAATCTGCATCGGTTAGAAATCCCCGACGATGCAGGACAGCATAGAGCGCAGGCGAGGCGTGGCCTTTGCTGAAGATAAACCTGTCCCGACCAGAGGACGCAGCTTTTTTGGGAGACACATTCATACCGCCAAAATACAACCCCACCAACAAGTCGACGCAGGAATAGCAGGGCCCAATATGCGGCCCCTTGGAGCGACAAATCATATCGAGAATGTCACGACGCACTTCAGCCGCAATCTTGGCATAATATTGCATTGATTTCTTTTTGGTTGGCATTTTATTCAACAATCGCAAAGCCTATATACGGGTCAAAGTCTACACGCTGTATCCGTAACTTACCGATGCCTAAACTGTCCATTAAAGCCAAAGTCTCACCTGGCCAAATGGGGTTATCAAGCTCATCAAAAACAATAACACTCCCTTTAGGCATTCTCGGGTAGAAATGTTCCAATGCCACCTTGGTGGGTTGATAGAGATCAAAATCAATAAACAGAAGACTAACAACAAGATGCGGATTATCTTTAATAAATTTAGGGATGCTTTCTTCGGCAGAGCCCTTAATAAGCTCAACTTTATTGATATGCCCTAGAAATCTATTGTTGTCATAATTCTTGATGACCTGCGATAATTCTTCGTAGGAATCAGCCGCCAATTCTCCTTTGGAGACCTTCCTTAGCTTATTTTTATCTTTAGCTGAAACTTTCGGGAACCCTCCGAATGTGTCAAACCCATAAATACGACGCGTCAAATTGGCTGGTTCCAGAATTGAACTGAACAACGCCCAAGACATCAACGTGAATCCCCGGTAAACGCCACATTCGACGATAGATCCTTTGGCGGCCAAAACCTTCTTAAAAATTTCATAACAGGCAAGGAATTTTGTCGTGTTCTGTCTGCGGATATATTTCGAGAAATTCTGAAGCTTGATCTCGGTATTGTCCAGAGAGCTTTCAAAAATACTCGCATAATTTCTAGACGCTTCTTTTTCCGCTTCGGACCTCAATGTCGCCTCAGGTTTGAGTTTGTTTTTCACACGCGCACCTTTCAGTTGGAATTCTTTCAGAAAACAGATCGCCTAAGTCATGAAAGTTTTTGTTTGCTCCGCAAGATGATTGTACTCTTCGACTGACAATTTCCATTCCAAAGAACCCAAGATATCATCCACTTGGTTTTCATCTTTAAATCCAACAATAGCACACGTCACTGCGGGATTATCTAAAATCCAGCGAACAGCAATTTGAGACATTGCTTTCCCGCGTCTTAAGGAAATCTCCCCCATTATTTTCAGAAGGTCTTTTCTTTCCGCCAAACTTTCTTTCGAGAAATACTTAGAGCTGCCACGCGTGTCCGTTCCTTCGAACTGCGAATCATCCGCATATTTTCCGCTGAGGAACCCTCGTGCTAGAGAGCTGTGAGTGAGAATCGACACATGAGCCTCGCGGCAATAACGAAGCATGTCTTTTTCGATGCCTCTGTCTAGCAAATTATAGGGAACCTGTAAAGACTCTATTCTACCTAATTTATTTAATTCTTGGAATCCTTTCAGAGAAAAATTTGAACAGCCAATGTGTTTTATTTTTCCCGCTTTCTGGCAGGAGAGCAAAGCAGAAAAAGTCTCTTCGGGAGGAGTCCTTGGATCGGGCCAATGGATCTGGTAAAGAGTTATCGCCTCTAACTGCAATCGGTCCAGGCTATCCTCCAGCGACTTGATGACATTGGCTGGGCTGCTGTCCCTTAGGATGTTCCCATGAGCATCACGTCTCAAGCCAAATTTTGTAGCAACTACAACCTCATGTCTTTTCTTGCTCAAAGCTTTAGCCAGCATGCGCTCAGCATGGCCTAACCCGTATATGTCAGAGGTATCAAAAAAATTAATGCCAAGATCCAATGCCTTATGAACGGCCCGGATCGAATTCTGATCATCCACGGGCCCGTAATCATACCCACCCATGGGAGCACAACCAAAGCCAATCCTCGAGATGCGAAGCTCCGTCAAGCCCAACTTGATGTAATCCATTGCTCCTACCCGTGTGATCCCGCTACTTTCCGCATTAATGAAATAAATGTCAACCCGATAATCTTCAGGTCCGTCGAAAAGGAACGCTCCCTCACATACTTCACTCGCAATCGGTTCTTTTCATCACGGTACTTCTCGATGAATACTTGATTGGCATCTTCATCCCCCAGCAGCTCACCCAAGTTGACAAAACGAATCGATGAGAAATCCGTAATCCCCGGGAGAACATCTAAAATACACTTTTCTTCGCTGACATAGCATTTTGTATGCTCTTCAACTTCAGGGCGAGGCCCAACAATGCTCATCTCCCCTTTAAGGACGTTAATAAATTGCGGCAATTCATCAATTTTATAAGGTCTCAGAACTCCGCCAATCCTTGTAATACGCGGATCATTACGGGCCGTGGCAGTTGCCCCCTTCTTGTCAGCATCTTGCACCATAGTTCTGAATTTAT
>JBAXGK010000279.1:0-2982 GCA_037139435.1 Candidatus Omnitrophota bacterium
ACAAGAAAGGCGGAATTGCGACGATCCTGAAGGCGCTTTCTCGAGACAGCCGGGTGCCGCTCAACCTGGATCTCAAAACTTGCGTGGGGAGTTTGCGGAACATGGTGGAAAAAGCCCCGGACCCTGACGGGGATGTGATACGCTCCGGAGAAAAGGTTTTTTCGAAAGAAGGGGGGCTGGCGATCCTCTACGGGAATATTGCGCCGGAAGGTTCGGTGGTGAAGACTGCGGGTGTGGATAAAGACATGATGCAGTTCACCGGACGCGCGAAGTGCTACGATTCCCAGGAAAGCGCTCTCGAGGCGATCCTGAAAGGAAAAGTGGTGGATGGCGATGTGGTGGTGATCCGCTATGAGGGGCCGAAGGGTGGACCCGGGATGCAGGAGATGCTTTCTCCGACCTCGGCTTTGAAGGGCCAGGGAATCAAGGCGGCGCTTATCACAGACGGCCGTTTCTCGGGCGGGACACGCGGACTTTGCATCGGCCATATTTCTCCGGAGGCCGCTGCGGGCGGACCGATCGCGATCATCAAAAACGGCGACATCATCAAGATCGATGCGGAAAAAAGGACGATGAATGTGGAACTTCCTGCTGGGGAGATCAAGAGGCGGCTTTCGAAGCTCAAACCCTTTACCCCCAAGGTCACGGGCGGATGGTTGGGCCGGTATGCCCGCCACGTCTTGAGCGCTCACACGGGCGCCGTGATGGATAATGTTGTTTTGACTTCGAAAACAAAGAAAAAGAAATAGGCGGGAACGTTCCGATGAAGGCTATCCCTATTGCAGAGAATATCTGGTGGGTGGGAGCGATCGACTGGAATGCCCACCATTTTCACGGGCAAACGTTTACCACGAAGCGGGGGACGACCTATAACGCCTACCTAATCCTCGATGAGAAGATCACGCTGATCGATACGGTCTACGGCCCTTTCGCGGAGGAAATGCTCCAGCGGATCCGGTCGGTCGTTCCGGTCGAGAAAATCGATACTGTGATCGTCAATCACATTGAGCCTGATCACTCCGGTGCTTTGCCGGCCTTGGTCAAGCTTTGCCCGAATGCCAAGCTCTACGGAAGCGCGCGCGCCGGGCAGGGGCTCGAGCGCTACTACCAGCAAAAGCTCAATTTTCATGCGGTGAAAACAGGCGACAAATTGTCTCTCGGTGAGCGATCGCTTAGTTTTATTGAGATCCCGATGATCCATTGGCCCGATAGCATGATGAGCTATCTCGTCGAAGACGAGATCCTTTTCTCCAACGATGCTTTTGGTCAGCATTACGCGACGAGCGAACGTTTCGATGATGAGGTCCCGCAAGAGACTTTGATGGAAGAGGCGGGGAAATATTATGCCGGCATTCTGTGGCCCTTCAGTCATTTGATCGGTCAGCGGCTCGCGGAGATCGAGAAGATGGCCATCCCGATCAAGATGATCGCAACCTCCCACGGCCTCAGCTGGCGGAAAGATCCGGGAAAGATCATCGGGGCTTATAAGCGCTGGGCCACGAATGAAACCAAGCCCAAGATCGTCGTGGTCTATGAAACCATGTGGGGCTCGACCGCGAAGATGGCGCAAAAGATCGTGGACGGGATCAATGACGCCGGGGTGAAGTTCGAACTTTATGATATGGCTCAATCGGATCGTACCGATGTGATCCACGATATGCTGGATGCCAAGGCTTTCATCGTCGGTTCCTCAAACCACGATAGCGGGATCTTGCCGAACATGACCTCTTTTATGGAATTCTTGAAAGGTCTGCATCCGAAGAATCGCATCGGCTGCGCTTTCGGTTCCTACGGTTGGTCGGGGGTTGCGATCCAATCCCTTCAGAATACGCTCGCGGCGGCGGGGGTGGAGATCGTCCAGCCCTTGCTTTCGGTGGTTTATGCTCCGGATGAGAAACAATTGGCCGAGTGCTATGAGCTAGGCAAAAAGATGGCAGCACTCGTTCTCGCTAAATAAAACTGGTTTTTTTCGTTATTCCCAAATGTTCTAATCGGGAATCTACTCTCTGGATCCCCGCTTTCGCGGGGATGACAGACTTTATTTTGTTAGGTGTGCTCTTAGCCAAAAAAGAGGTGAACTATGGAAACCTTGGAAGCCCTCGCGAAACGCGCTAGCGTTCGCGATTATATGAACCAGCCGGTTCCTAAAGATATGTTGGAAAAACTCGTGGATGCGGGCCGACGTGCTCCGAGCGCCCGGGCTGTGGAACCATGGGAATTCGTGGTGATCACGGAGCGCGCGATGCTCGATAAACTTGCGGGGATCATCAGTACCGGAGTGTTCCTCAAACAAGCGGCCGCCTGCATTGTCATCTTATGTCAGGATACCAAATATTATCTCGAGGACGGCTCGGCAGCGACCGAGAATATCCTCATTGCTGCGACCGATCTTGGCCTTGGCACCTGCTGGATCGCGGGGGATAAGAAGGAATATTGCGAAGAAGTCTCCAAACTTCTGGGTGCGACTGCGCACTTGAAGCTCATCAGCTTGATCTCGGTTGGCTGGGCTGTTCGCGAACCCAAGCAGCGCAAGCGCCGTACTCTCTCCGAAGTCCTCCACTGGGAAAAGATCTAACCCCATACGCCGTAAGGAGTAAGGCGTACGGTGAAAAGCGATCGCCGTACTCCGTACGCCTTCCGCCGCACCCGTAGAGAAATAAGGTGCAAAATAGGGGTATTTAACGTATAGTACGCCATCAAAAATGATGTTCTCCTCTGGGACGCTTCGTCTTGGGGGCGTGCAGCATAACAAGGAGATTCACCGTAATGGCAAAAGGTAAAGTAAAGTGGTTCAATAATCAAAAAGGTTATGGATTCATCACGCCTGAGAATGGCGCCGATGTGTTTGTCCATCACACTGCGATCCAGGGCGAAGGCTATAAGTCTTTAGAAGAAGGTCAGGCCGTGGAGTTCGAGATCACCCAAGGTCCTAAGGGCGATCAAGCGGTCAACGTCGTCAAGGCGTAAAAGTCCGTAAAGTCC
>JBAXGK010000280.1:0-2978 GCA_037139435.1 Candidatus Omnitrophota bacterium
ACTCGTTACTGAATTATTCTTTAAAAAGGAAATTCTTAAAGCACCAGGGGTTTTTCTTGTCCAGGTGGGAGCTTTGATTTTCTTGGAAAAAAACCTGATAATTCTTGAAGGGGGTCCAGTCGCTGACTTCGGAAACAAAAGTTCCGAGGTAAGGCTTGGCGATGGTGAGGATCTCTTTGTGCGGGAGATCGTCGGGGACGCAGACGCCCTTGTTGGGATGCTCGATCATCCACATTGCGGCCGCAACCACGCCGATCGCGACCTGGATCGTGGTGGCGTTCTGATGCGGGACGAGTTTTCGGGCTTCTTCGATCGTGAGGATGCTTCCGGTCCACCAGGAATTGTATTTGTGGCCCATGATCAAAGAACCCAGGATGTCCGCGCCCTTCACGATCTCGTCCGACATAATGCGGCATTTGGGCTGAAGCTCGTAATTGCGGCAGCGGAGCTCGTGGACTGAGGCCAGGGTTTCATTGCACGGCATATAAACGTAATGGACTGTCGGGCGGTAGACGGTTTTTCCATTCTTCCAGACCGTGAGCTTTTCGGAGATGCTGAAGGCTTCACCGTGGCGGATGACCATGCCGACGATCTCATAGTTCGGGACCCAGGAGCGCACCCAGGTGTTCATGCCCATCTGGGAAAGGAAGATCTGGTTCTGAGGGCCGTAGTCCGGCACCGTGGTCAGCGGCGGCAATTCTTTTTCGTGGGTGCCCCACCCGATCTCGGAGGGCGAGATCGCTTCTTCCCGGAGGCCCTCGATCGACCAGGTGCCGACGAATTCATCGACTTCCTTCGGCTGATCCGTGATCTGGGTGTCGCGTTCGCTCACGTGGATCGTCTTCACGCCGAGCTTCATGGCCAGGCGGTCGAATTTTTCATCGCGGATCAAATGCTCCAGGGACTGCCGGTCTCTTTTGGAAGTGGCTTTGTCACGCGTGACTTTCTCGGCGATATCAAGAAGCCCTTGTTTGGTGAAGTGGCTGATGAGCCCGGGGTTCGCGCCGTGGTCCAGCACCGCGGTCGTGGAATTCTCCGCCCATTTCGCCGTCATCTTGCGCAGGCCCATCTGTTTGAAATAAAGCGATTTCTCGAGCGGGGTCTTTTTTTCGATGTTGGCGTACGGGTCCCATTCCTCGACGGAGGTGTTGACGTAAAGCACCTTGTTCTCATGGCACCAGGAAAGCATGTCGAGTGAGTCGACGTTCCAGGAAAGATCGACGATCATGCCGCCGGGGGAGACGTACTTGGAAAGTGTCCGCGCGACATTGACGGGGTTCAGTTTTTCCTGGGAATAGCGGACGCCTTTTTTGATCCAGGGCGCGAGTTCCTTCCGTTTGTCTGCGAAGTCGAGCACCGTGATGTTCTTATAAGGAATGCGGATGTGCTGGAGGAGGATCGGCAGGGCGCATTTCCCCACAGAGCCGAAACCGATGCAAAGGACCTTCTGCTTAAAATCCATCATGATCGTTTATCTCCCGTGAGAAAAATCATTCGGAGGATTATAGAGACTCCTGCGCGCCCCGGTCAACTTTTTCCTCATGTTTAGCTCATGGTTTTATCAATAAATGCTTAACAAAGAGCAAAAGCCTCGGCGGGAAGTGTGCTTCGCCAATGTGCAACTGGAACATCGTTTACATTTTAGACCGGGTACATCCTTTACACTTTTTTAGTTGCGAATGATCTTGTTCTTTCTTAAATCCACGGTCCCGAGGACGTGAAAGCTGTACTGAAGTCGCCAAAGACCATCGTCGATCTCCTTCAGGCCGACAGGCTGGCCAGAGAGCAACTCCGTTGCAAAATACATCTTTCCCATAAATTTAATGCCTCCGCTCTGATGAACTCGACGCACCGTATAATCGTATCCGTATTCGGGCGGATGCGGATGTTCCACGTAGGGCCTATCCGACTTCTTATGATAATCACTCGGCGTCTGATCGTTCAGGGCTTCATGAGGCCGATGGTAATTGTAATCATGCCGAAAGATATCGAATGCCTCCTGCTGTTTCTTAAGATTCCTGGCGATTGGATCCAGGGCATCGCTTTTTAGCGTGCGATGCATCCGTTCGTGTCGTCCGTTCTCTTGCGGGCATCCTTTCTTGATGCGTTCTGGAACAATTCCCAATTGGATGAACCAAATAGATAGTCGGCTCAGTCCTCCAACGCATTTTCCGGCGAATGGCGTTCCGTTGTCGCTACGAATAGCCTCGGGCAATCCATACTCACGAAAGGCTGATGCTAAAGCCTCCCTCGTTGGAACATATCGCGGTCCAGGCAGCGCCTTACATTTGAGAAGGAACCGGCTGAAGTTGTCACTGAGCGTCAGCGGATAGCACGCGCGCTCGTTCCTCGTATGGAATTGCCCCTTATAATCCAGGCTCCAGACTTCGTTGGGAGCATGACACTCTACAAAAGGCTCCGTATACGGTGGAACATGCAAGCGCTTCTTGCGCTCCGCAACCAGCCCTTCCTTTTTGAGCCAATAGGCTACCGTGCTGATCGCCGGAAACACAAGGCCCGGATGCTTACGTTTCAGTTGAGCGCGCACTTTTCTTGGGCCGCGTTTTCGATTTCTAAGCTTCTCCTCAACCAAGAGGTCCCGGATACCTTTCGATGTGCGATGCGGGCATAGCTTAGGTGCCCGGCTTTGTTCCTTAAGCCCATCGATACCCGATTGGGCTTGTCGCGCCAGCCATTTATAGACTGTCGGTCGACTGATATCGTATTTTTGAGAAAGATCGGTGATGCTGAAACACCCGCTGTTCCAATCACTAACAAATTGAATTTTCAAATCCATTGTGTTTATCACTTTCCATGGCATAGGCTGCCCTCCATGCCATAAAGTGTAAACCATGTACCCGGTCTGTTTTGTAAACTATGTTACCGGTTTGTACCCCAACGTTTGCCCTGCCCCACCGAGGCATGGCTTCACTCGCGAGCGTCGGCCTCGCTGGGAAACCTTGGCCCTCGGCCTCCTT
>JBAXGK010000281.1:0-2974 GCA_037139435.1 Candidatus Omnitrophota bacterium
GCCTCCAGGAGCAACATGCCAAGAAGATCTTCGATGCCTTTACCGGTCTTTGCGGAAACTTTCACAACGATCGTTTTGCCGCCCCATTCTTCAGGCACAAGCCCGATCTTTTGGAGCTCGCCCAATACTTTTGCAGGATTAGCATTCGCGAGATCCGTCTTGTTCATCGCCACCACGATCGGACAACCGGCCTCACGTGCATGGTCAATAGCCTCGATCGTCTGAGGCATCACGCCGTCATCGGCGGCCACCACGAGCACGACAACGTCCGTGACGTTCGCACCTCGGGCCCGCATCGCCGTAAAAGCCTCATGACCCGGGGTATCCAAAAATGTCACATGTCCTTTGCCCGGGATATCAACGCCATAGGCACCGATATGCTGGGTGATAAAGCCTTTTTCCTTGGCGGCCACGTTCGTGCTGCGGATCGCGTCGAGAAGCGACGTTTTTCCGTGGTCGACATGACCCATCATGGTCACGACCGGCGGACGCAGCTTCAGTTTCGTGGGATCTTCTTCGCCTCCGCTTTCAATGATCTCTTTGGCCTCGTCGGCCATCTTTCTGATCTCGATCCCAAGAACTTCCCCTGCCGCGAAAACAATCTCTTCGTTCAAGAGTTGATTGACGTTCGCAAAAATACCGATTCCCATAAGAGCCTTGATGACTTCCGGGATCCTCCGGTTCATCTTTTGAGCCAAATCCCCGACGGTGATCGGAAAGCGGATCTCCACCACAGGTTTCACGGGAGCCGTTGGGACAACTGCTTTGGGCGCTTGGACCACAGGCACTTCTACTTTTACTTTAGGCGCTTCCACAACAGGCACTGTCTTAGCCGGCACAACTTCCGGGGCTTTTCGCTCAACGGATTTTGTCTCATGTTTTTTTTCAACAACGACGGCAACAGCGGGCTCTACTTTCTTAATGGGTTCAACAGTAACTACTTTTGGGGTGACCGCGACTGCCGGCTTCGCCTCCGGCACCTTCACTTCCACAACAGCATGAGCCGTCTGATCTTTGGTCTCTTCGGAAGATTTTGTTTTAACGGGGGCTTTAACAGTAGCTTTTTTTTCTTTAACCGCTTTTACTTCGGCAGTTTTTTCGGCGAGTTTTTTGGGCGCCACTTTTTTCTCAGCTTGTGCTTTGGGGGCTTTCTTGATCGTTTCTTTTTTTATTTTTTCTTTTTTTTCGACCATGCTATGCACCCGTCTCTTCCTGCCCCGCTTCGGCCTCGGGAGCTTTCTCTTCCGTTTCTTCCGCCGCAACATCCGGCTCAATCACTTCAGCAGAAACTTCTTTTTCGACAACCTTAGCCGTTACGTTTTTTTTCATCATGGCCTCTTTGGCCGACGCGAGGATCTTTTCGGCTGTCTTAGCGCCGATGCCCGGGATCTCGGAAAGCTCCTCAACCGTTTTTTTAAGAAGTTCCCTGAGCCCAGTGATCCCAGCTTCTTTGAGGATCAGCTCCGTCTTTTCTCCAACCCCATCCAGCAAACCAAGAGGGATCTTTTGCGTGGCGCTGCGCACGTCGAGTTCCCAACCGATCAGTTTTGATGCAAGGCGCACATTCTGTCCCTTTTTTCCGATCGCAAGCGACAACTGATCGTCCTCGACCAGGATTTCGGCGCTTTGCCGGTCGGGATTCAGCGTGATCTTTTTAAGCTCTGCCGGCGCCATCGCATTCCGGATGTAGGTCTCAATATCGTCGCTGAAACGGATGATATCGATCTTCTCTCCCCCGAGTTCGCGCACAATGCTTTTGACGCGCTGCCCGCGGACACCTACGCAAGAGCCCACGCAGTCGATCTTCTCATCGGATGATGTCACGGCGATCTTGGTACGAGACCCAGCCTCACGTGCCACGGCTCTGACTTTCACGAGCCCGTCGTGAATCTCCGGCACTTCCATTTCAAAAAATTGCGTCACAAGGTCCGGATGGGTTCTTGATAAAATAACTTCCGGTCCTTTGGATGTTTTTTTGACTTCCATCACGTACGCACGCACCACATTCCCCTGACGAAAACTGTCGAGAGGCGACTGCTCTCGTGCGGGCAAAATACCTTCCGTCTTTCCGAAATCCACGATGATAGCCTTGGACTCGATGCGATGAACGCTGCCGGAAACGATATCGCCCTGCTTGTGGCTGTATTCTTCAAAAATGGATTCGCGTTCAGCTTCGCGAATCTTTTGAATGATAACTTGTTTGGCGGTTTGCGCGGCAATACGGCCAAAACGAGGATCGTGGATCTCTTTGCCGTTGAGGGTCATAGTAATACGGAAGGTCTTGGGATCGATCTGAACGTCAAAGGCATCTTCTTTTTCAGGCGAGCCCTTGCGACAGGCGGAGATAAGGGCGTGACGCAGCGCGTCCAGAAGAACCTCTTTAGAGATTCCCTTCTCTTTTTCGATATATTCCAGCGAAGCCAGCAAATCCTGTGACATTTTGTCCCCGATCCCTTCAGTGTTTTGAGAAAAAAAAGAAGTGGGTTTGTGCGCCCACTTCTTCGCATTCCCAAAATTGATGGACGTATTATAGGCGAAATTCCGTGAAAGTCAACGCAAGTATCTTGGACGTTCTTTATAGCTGGAGGGATTTACGAGGGTATTTTTTTCTCTAAGTCTTTGTGTTGTATATGGTTATGCGCTGACAGCTCTTGCTTTGAGCTAAACATTTTGATCCGGAGGAGACCGCCAGCGCCGATGAGCCCAGAGCCAGTCCCCCGGTCGTTTTCGAATTTCTTCCTCGATTTTCGCAACATATTGCTGGGTATTCGCCAAAAGATCAGCCTTGAGATCTCCGGTCTTGATCAGCGGAAAGAGTGGTCCATATTTGATTTGAGAGCAGCCGCTTTCGTCACGATAGAAGAAGGCCGGCAGCACCGGATATTCGTATTTAAGAGCAAGCATCGCCGGCAATGTGCTCGTAGCTGCCTTTCGGCAAAAAAAATCCACCCACACCGACCCCTGGCTTTCATGC
>JBAXGK010000282.1:0-2949 GCA_037139435.1 Candidatus Omnitrophota bacterium
TAGTGATAATCTCATAAGTAATCCCCCTTTGATATTCCGCTACACGGGATTTTATTTGTTAACGTATTTTCTCGCCGCAGCCGGAACCCCATCCGCCGCAGGCGCCACTACGGCCGGCGCAACAGGAGCGGATGCTTGCGCAACAACGGTTGCTGCAGGCGCCATCATCGGCTGAACAGTGGCCGTATTTTTTTTGCCCGGGCACGAAGAACAACCCGCCAAAACCATTACCGAAAGAGAGAGGGTTAAACATTTGATCCATGTCTTCATGGTAGATCTCCTTTTTTAATACCGTTTTCATTTATTCTTTACGGACTAACAGCACCATACTGCAAGCCCGTATTAAAGAAAGCGATGCAAATTCTTCTTTTGAAGTTCGTTGACAATTTTACGGATGGATTCAGTTTCATTGATAGGACAAACCAGAACCGCATCCCCGGTATCAACCACCACATGGTTTTGAAGGCCCACGGTTGCGATCAAGCGCCCGGAAGACCCCTTCACAACATTACCGGAGCTTTCCACCAAAATATTGTCGCCGATGGAAATGTTTCCTCTTTTATCGACGGCGAGAACATCCATAAGGCTCGACCAGCTCCCGACATCATTCCAGCCCATCGCGACCGGGATCGTCAAAATCCCCCCGGAAAGCTTTTCCATAAGCCCATAATCGATTGAGATGCTCGGAACTTTGGCGAAAAGCTTCTTAACAGCTGCGGCTGAGATCCCTCCGGAGGCGATCTTCACGACCGAGTTAAAAACAGCGGGAAGCTCACGGCGCGTCGTCTCAAGCAGACAATCCGCACGCCAAATAAAGATCCCGGCATTCCAAAGGAATTTTGAAGATCGGAGATATTTCTTAGCCCGCGCAAGCTTAGGTTTCTCATGAAAACATTTCAGAAAAAAAACGGGCGTTTCGCGAACCGAAACCTTTTTTCCAGCCATTTCAAGATAACCAAATCCCGTGTGAGGCTGATCGGGCTTGATCCCAAGCGTCACAGGCATCCCCTCTTTATCTGCCTGTTCATAAGCCACTCGAAGCACTTTCGCGAAACTGTTTTCATCCTTGATGAAATGATCCGCGGGGAAAATGCCCAGAACGGCCGAGGGGTCTTTTTTCATGATCAAAGATGCGGCCCAAGCAGCACACGGGGCGGTATTGCGTCCGACCGGCTCCCCGATCACTTGCGAGCGTGGGATGTGAAAGATTTTGGCCGTCGAAGCAGCTTTGTCCAAAGCTGTAAAAATGAGAATGCGTGAAGGCGGTATTACTTTTTTGACACGTTCAAAGGTTTGTTCAAGAAGCGTCTTCGGACCGAAGAGGTTCAGGAATTGCTTGGCGCGGTGCCTACGGCTTTCAGGCCAGAAGCGTGTCCCGCTTCCACCTGCCATGATAACAGCCCAATTCATCAGCTCATCTCGTGCATCACGGTTTTGAGTTCATTTTCAACAATCGCCCGGATCTCATCGAGCCGTTGTTGAGTCTGAGCCTCAAAACGCATCACAAGCACCGGCTGTGTATTGGAAGCGCGTACCAATCCCCAACCATCCGGGAACTGGACGCGAGCGCCGTCGATATCAATAACTTCGTACTTCTTTTTAAGGTCTGTGACGACCTGTGCGATCACTTTGAATTTAATCTCTTCAGGAAGCTCAAAGCGAATCTCTGGGGTGTTCACAAGCTGCGGCACGTCGGCAAGCAGCGTCGAAAACGGTGCGTTGGCTTTGTCGGCGATCTCCAGGATCCGGCACGCTGCGTAAACGGCATCATCGAATCCAAGCCAGCGATCCTTGAAAAACATGTGCCCACTCATCTCGCCCGCCAGTTCAGCGCCGGTCTCTTTCATTTTGGCTTTGATTAAAGAATGACCGGTTTTCCACATAATGGGCTTACCACCCCGTTTGGCGATATCGTCATAGATCTGTTTCGAACTTTTGACATCTCCGATAATGACCGCGCCGGGTTTGCGCGCCAGGATCTCGCGAGCGTAGAGAAGAAGTAGCTTGTCCCCATAAATAATCTGCCCTTTTTCATCGACCACACCAATACGATCGGCGTCCCCATCAAAGGCGATTCCGATATCCGCCTTGAGCTCAACGACTTTCGCCTGAAGATCCTTCAGATTCGCCGGCACAGAGGGATCCGCCTGATGGTCAGGCATTTTCGGGTCGAGATTCTCGAAAAGCACGGTCACATCGTGCCCTAATCGACGAATAAGCGTCGGAGCCGTAAGCCCGCCCATGCCATGGCCGGTGTCTAAAACAACTTTGAGCTTTTTGGTGAACTTAAAATCGCTCGCGATGAAATCCTCGTAAGACTTAAGCACTCCTTCATGGTCCGGTCGTTCAATCTTACCTTGGCCGGTCACAAAGTCATTTTTGTCGATAAGCGCTTTGAGATTCTGAATTTCTTTCCCAAAAAAAGAACGGCTGGCATGCTGAAACTTAAAACCATTCTCATCCGGAGGATTGTGAGAACCCGTCAAGGAAATGCCCGCGTCCAATTTATTGTTCGCGACATAAAAATAAAGAAGCGGGGTGGGCGCCAATCCGATATCGATCACCGTCAGACCGCAGCTCAGAAGACCATTCGACAACCCGCGGAACAGGAATTCCCAACTCCAGCGATGGTCATGGGCAATCGCTATGTTCTTTTTTCCTTCGCGCACAAGCACTGAACCGAAGGCCTTACCGATCGCGAGCGCGACCTCTTCGGTGAGCTCTTTTCCGGCAATGCCGCGAATATCGTATTCTCTGAAAATATGGGATGGGATCATTACTGCAGTCCTTCGTACTTAGTACGTGGTAGTTGGTTAAAACTATTTACTTGCAGATGTGTACATCGTAGATGGTCTACCTTAAACCGTCACGATGACGTACTTTTTTACTAAAAAAAGTGCGAGCGAGAGGACTTGAACCTCCATGCCTTGCGGCGTCACCCCCTCAAGG
>JBAXGK010000283.1:0-2939 GCA_037139435.1 Candidatus Omnitrophota bacterium
GATCTTTTAAGAAATTCAAACAAATTTAAAGTTTTCAAGCGCCCAAGCCGATGCTTTTTATGCGCAACAAAAGCCATTAAACATTAACGAGAGGTACCGATGAAATCAGCTTATAACTGTCCCGCTTGCCAATGGTCCGGCAGTGAAGCCAGCTTCGTTACCAAGATCCTCTCGATCATGTACCGCCCCAAGCACGACAACATCCAGGCTTTCAAGCAGATCAAATGCCCCAAGTGTCACAACCTCGTCACGATTATCTTCGAAACACTCGATGGGACCATCGTAAAGTAATTCTTCCTTCAACCTCACTTGGGACTGCTTCAATCTCCGCTTCGCTTCGATTGTGGATATTAAGACCGCCCCAAGTGCCACAATCTCGTCACGATCATCTTCGAGACGCTTGACGGCACGATCGTCAAGTAGACCCTCTCCCCCGTACGTCCTTACCGCAAACACCCAAAATGCGTCAACTTGATCCCGAGATGGTCCACATACCTTCGTAATTCCTTCAGACTGAAAAGCTGGTATTCCCTCTCACGCGGGATTGTAAGCGAACTGATCGCACAGAGCTCATCATCCACCCATCCCGGATGACACATGATCTCGCTTGTCCCCTCCGGGAGCGTAAAAAGCAAATGCCTCAAAACTTCCTCGGTCCAGAACGTATGCGGATCGATATTCCCATAAAAATGATCGGTGGTCTTAAGGTCCTTGTGTGCATTCCGGACCTCCGGCTCAGTCAAAAGACGTGTCCATCGAATGGGCAGTTTATGTTTTCCGGCAATCGCGGCAAGCGCTTCCAAAAACGGCCGAAAATCGTGCATGTGGTGATGAACATCCACGTGGGTCGGCAATCGTTTGAAGGTCTTCACGAATTTCTGAAGCTGGGCCTTGAACTCTTCGGTGATCTCAGAAACAGGCGGTAGTTTTTTTGCAGAATATTGGTCTTTTTTCTTGAAACGTCCGTCCTTCTGGAGAAGCGATCTCACGAGTTCTGGCTTGGCCACGGGTTTCCCGAGGGTGACATTCAAGTGAAGCCCGATCCCGAGTTTTTTCCTGGACAGAAGTTCCCGGACCACGTCCGTCCCCACCGGAAGATTGATCAAAAAGGTCGTGCTGGTCACGATCCCGTTCTCGTGAGCCTTCAAAATAGCTTCCGTGACCTGGGAGGTCAAATTGCAGTCATCCGCATTGATGATAAGTGTCTTTTGCTTCATTTTTTTCTCTTGAGCTCAGGGATCACGATCACGACGGTCGCGATCGCATATTCACGTTCGTGCGCAATCGATAGCTCGATTTGCGCATGCGCCGGGATACGGAGCTGCTTGCGGCTCTCCGCATTCAGCGCTATAAAAGGCTTTCCGGTCGCTTCGCGCCCCACTTCGATCCCGGCAAGCCGCTGATTCTTCTTGGGGCGAACCTTTAGGGCCTTCAGAACCGCTTCCTTCGCAGCAAAGCGGGCCGCGTAATGCTCAAATTTCATGCGTTTAGAACCACAATAGGCTTGTTCTGCGGCACTAAAAACACGATCCAGGAACACCTGCCCGGACGATCGCTTGATCATTTGTTCCATCCGCTCGACCTTGACCAGGTCGATACCCTGAAGGATATTCAAGATAACCGCCCTAGGAAGATGCCGTAGTGTGAAGGAACCAATACGCCAAGGCCAGAATGATCAGGACGGAGATGATATAAAAATTGTTGAAACGCCAAAAATTCCACAACTGCTGTTCGAAGGAACCGGAAGTCTCAGTGTTTTTCTTCTTAAGCAGCACATCATACTTGAGGCCGAGAACTTCTTCTTTCCGGAAACGGATGTACACGCCGCCGATCTTGTAGGCGTGGAGGACATCATCCTGGATAAACTTTTCAATCACCTGTTGTTCGACCTCGAGGAAATTCTTCACTTCGTCGAGGGTCAGCATGTTATTCATGATAGGTCAACCGCCTTAGTGGGCGAATAGAAATAGTGAAAATTTACGACCGGAAAAGAACCGGATTTCAAAGATCGAATTCTAGACCCGGGCCCGCTCCTGCTGGATCCACTGATCCACCTCGGCCTTGGTAAAGACCCAATGACCGTTATCAAAACGTGCCGGGATCTTTTTGGAATTCGCCCATTCTTCGATAATACGGGCTTCAACCTCCAGATACTGAGCCACGTCTTTGAGCGTCAGAAAAACATCCGACCCGTCTGCCACACTCACGCCTTGCATATTCACAAGTCCCTGAAGTATCGCACCTTCTCCGATGCTCAAACGCGGAGTTGTAAGATTCCCTTTGAGTGTCGCCGTCCCGAGAAGAGAAAGACTCCGGGTCGCAAAAACATCCCCGGAAACTTTTCCGGCGATCACGATATTGTCGCCGTGGATATTCGCGCTGACCTTGGCATTTTCGCCGATCGTGAGATTCCCACGCGTGTCGAGCTTGCCTTCAAAACTTCCGTTGATACGCAAATTCACGGGATCCTTGAATGCGATCGTCCCCTGCATGCTCGCGTCAACGTCGAGAATCTTCTCCTGGGAATCTTCTTTCTTTTTATTGTTATTGGCCATGGTCGCTCTCCTTTGGAGACATTATGGGGTAAAAAAAACCTATGTCATTATTATCGTTTTACAGGGTATTGTCAATGGAAGTGACCGTCGCGGTATCGTATTATGAAATTGTGTAATGGCTGAATAGGAGCAAATAAAAAGGGTGTATCCTTCTGGCGCCAACCAAGGAGGACACACCCTATGGAAACTACACTTAAAAACGTCAGATTGCTCCGACGAGGTCAAATCTTAAAGGAATGGAGGCCAGAGGTAAATGATGATTTTTGGAGTGCTGCGGCCCAGCAAGAGGTTAAAAGACTCATGAAATCGTTTCTCGAAGACACCCTCGAGCAAGATCTCGAGCTCCAGCGCGAGCGCGCCACGGGTTCTCTCTATCGCAACGGC
>JBAXGK010000284.1:0-2938 GCA_037139435.1 Candidatus Omnitrophota bacterium
GACATGGTCGCAATACGCCCCACGCGTTCAAATCGAACCTGGCTGACCGGCTTCCCCAGATAACTCACAATGAAATAAAAACAATCCGGATCTTCCAACTTGGAGCGGAACCAAGCGCAGTGCTCATTCCATCCAATCGGATCCGGACGAAAAGAAACTGCCCTTGCCTCCAGATCATTCGCCCACTTGAAGATCAAGGAACGATCTCCGGCGGCGGCGAAACGAAATGTGAATAGTGCGTCGGAGGCACTGTCAGCAACGCGACGCGCTCCGCGCCCATCCACCGTCTTTTGTCCGGCCAAGCCCATCCGGCACCGGACCGGATAGGTCATTTTTCTCAACGAAAAGGCCGTACGCTCCAACGAACGCGGATCTTCGGAAGTTCCGGCATACATCAAGCAACCCTTTCTCTGCCAGCCACGGATATTCAGACGTTGGTTCTTTGCCAGACAGATCGCTATCATCGGGACTCCGCATGCGGCAAGCTCATTAGTGGTCTGTCCCCCTCCGCAGATTGCAACGTCACATCGCGACATAAGACGCTTCATTTCCCCTGCGTTAAGCTGCGAATAAAGCCGGACATGCCCGCTTGGTCGAATGCCGGACGGCAATTCCCCGAAAACAACATGAAATCGCCAACGCGGAAACTGGGAAGACAGCTGTGATACCCATTGCTTAATAAGGGCAGTACGATCAACACCTCCAAGGGTTACCAAAACATCAGAGATATCCTTGCAAACCTTTTTGGCGGCTATATTTTGAAACTCGCTGCGAAGCAGCGCGTAATCAGCCCCCAGAAGATAACCGTTCTTTTCTCTTCGCGGGTAACCAAATTTTTCCGCCCCAACCGCACCGTTTACAACGATTCCACGCGAATAAGGGATTCTTACATAATCATCCAAGAAAACTGGAACTGCTACATTTTGGGATATTTTTTTATAAAATCCGAGCGGCGCAGAATAGGAATCGACAATTACGATACGTGCACGGCTGAGAAGCGGCTCCAATTTCTTCGCTTGCGCGTACCATCTAAAAAAGCGTACCGGCCGGACTCCGAGGCGTTTCTTCGCGAGAGCATCGCCGTCCACCACTAAAGTTGTTGGGATACCTTTGGCGGTCAGCGCCTGCCACAAAGCCAGACACCGAATGATGTGTCCCCAACCGGTCCTTCGTCCGCATTCCGTTAAAATCAGGGCGTCCATGTCAGATGGCCTTTTTTTGTTGAATCCCGGCATTAATCTTAAGCAATTCAGGTTTGCGCTCAAAAAGTCGCACGATTTCTCCGATGCCCATCGCCGAGCCTTTTAATTCCCGACAGATTTTCCTAATCAACATAAGGTCTTCGGGCATATCGACACAAATGCGGATATCCGGTCCGCACAGTGTGGGATCCGCCTCAACAGAGACCAGGCGAAAAAGTTCCGCGTGTTGATAAATGAACGGAGTCACATGTTCCCTTTCGAACGGCTGATCAGCCTGACCATAAGCGGCCTGCAAGCACGCAAATGTAAAAATCTCAACATCAAGTCCGCGAGGATAGGTCCGATTCAGAGTATTACTCGTATAATCCGCGCCGGAACTGAGATGCTTTTGAATCACCGCGTCCACGACCTCAGGATCGATCAATGGACAGTCACCCGTAATGCGAACGATCTGATCGATTTTAAAATGAGTCGCAGCATGGTAATAGCGGTCGAGAACATCATTTTCACTACCCCGAAAAAAATCGATGTTCTCGTGTTTACAGAAATTCTCAACGGGATCATCCGATCCGCTGACCGATGTCACGATAATCATGCCGCCCAGCAGCTTTGCCCGACGTAGCCGGTCCGAAACATGCCAGAGCATAGACTCGCCCTCTATGTCCATTAATATCTTGCCGGGAAGACGCGTCGAGCCCATTCTCGCCTGCACCAAAGCGACGATCTTCACAGAGCACATCCCAGTGTGCTTTTTCCAAGAGTTGCAGAAACCGTCCGAATAACTTGATTGACATCGCGATCGGTCATTTTCGGAAAAAGCGGCAGCGACAAAGTTGCAGCGTAATAACGTTCTGCCTCAGGACAGCAAACCCGGTAACCCAATTGCCGGTAATAGGGCTGCGTGTGGATCGGAATATAATGGACTTGAGTTCCCACGCCATCTTTTTGAAGTTCCTTCATAAACATTGCCCTGGAAATTCCGATTTTTTTAAAATCGATGCGAAGGGGGTACAAATGATAAGCCCCCCGATAGCCCTTGGACTCGGCGGGTATCACGACACGGGGAAGCTCCTGGAAGGCTTGATCATAGGCCAGCGCAATCTCACGCCGCCGATTTACAAAGCGGTCCAGCTTTTTGAGCTGGGAAATGCCTAACGCGGCTTGGATATCCGTAAGGCGATAGTTGAACCCGAGGTGTGTCATTTCATAGTACCACGGCCCCCGGCGCCGGGATAATGCCAGTGAACGAACAATGCCGTGGCTTCTCAGGGACAAAAGATTCTCATACAATTTTTTGGAATTAGTGGTGATCGCCCCGCCCTCGCCTGTCGTGATGTGCTTTACTGGATGAAAACTGAATACGGCCATATCGGAGTGGACGCACGATCCCACCTTATGCCAAGTGCCGTTGTGTTCATACCGGGCTCCGAGCGCATGGCAGGCATCTTCGATGATGTGCAATCCGCGAGATCTGGCCATTTTATGAATGGCTGGCATATCGCATGGAAGCCCGCCAAAATGAACGGGATAGATCGCTTTTACCCGTGGGCGGTTGATAAATTTTTTGAGGCTTGATACCAAGATATTTGCGGTGGAATATTCAACGTCGCAAAACACAGGCCTCGCTCCGACATACAATGCAGCATTGGAGGTTGCTAAGAAGGAGATCGGTGTCGTAAGGATCTCATCTCCCTTGCCGATCCCAAGGGCCAACGTTGCCAGATGGAGAGCTGCCG
>JBAXGK010000285.1:0-2894 GCA_037139435.1 Candidatus Omnitrophota bacterium
TCCCGTTCCTATCCATGAGCCAGAATGCGGGCTTTGCTTCGGCTGTGCGGGGCTCCAAGGAGGGTTGTGAAGCCATCCTGAAAAAATCACTCACGCCACTCTTAAATGATCCCACGATCCCCAAGGATGCGGCGTTTTTTAAAAATCTGACTTCCGGCCTTGATAAACTCTTGATCGAGGTAGCCCTGGAAAAGGCCCGTAAAAATCAGCTCGAGGCTTCAAAAATGCTCGGGATAAATCGGAACACCCTGCGCAAGAGGATGAAACTGTACGGATTGTCGAGCGAGTAAGCTAGCTTGCTTCCGAAACGACACATGTCTTTCATGTGAAAAAACTGTAGGAATGATCTTGAAAAGCCGTTCTTGTACCATGCACTCACTACTCGTAAAATTCAGACGCATAGCCTTTTGGCTCTTGGCAGGGCTCTTTTTTTGCAGGTTTGCGATTGCCGCCAATGATGACAGGATTAATTACGGAGCTTCCGCAGCTGTCCAGGAATCCAAAATCCGCGAGCAGGCCCAGGAGAAGCTCTTCCAGCCCCAGGCGGCTAAACCCGTAAAGTTTGAGGAAGAGCCGCTGCCGGAGGGTCCGGCGACCGGTCCTTCCTTTTTCGTCAAAAAGATTATTCTCGAAGGCGATGTGATTCTCGAGCCCGGGGAATACGAACCTCTTTTTCAGACATTCGAGAACCGCGAAGTCCACTTTGATGAAGTGAAAAAACTCATCAACACCCTTGAACAGATGGCGCGCGCGAAAGGCTACATTGCAGTAGTCGTGCTCCCGCCACAGCGAATGGATAAACAGGAGATCCATCTCATGGCTGTGACCTCGCGCATGGGAGAGCTTACAATCGAGAAAAATCGCTATTTCATGAAGTGGCGGACGCGCGCCTATTGGAATACCCCTAAAGGTTCCGTGCTCTGGTACGATAAGATCCGCCGGGATGTGATGGATATGAACGAAAATCCCGACCGGACAGTGAAACCTATCCTGAAGGCCGGGGCCGAGCAGGGGACGACCGATGTGGTGCTGGATGTCGAGGATCATTTTCCGGTCCATGCGGGTTACTCCTTTGACAATCAAGGCGTCAAACTCACGGGGAAGGATCGTCAGGGGTTTACGCTCCGCAACAATAATATGCTGGGTCTGGACGATACGTTTCTGATCGGGACGAACTTTGGCAAGGCGTTCGGGGCTATTTATCTTTATCATGTGATCCCGATCACCGACTTTGGTACGAAATTTATCTGGAGCTTCTCTCACGCCCAGGTGAATCCCAAGAAGGAGTTTTCGATCTACGGGATCAACGGAACTTCGGAAACCTACAGCCTGGCCCTCCAGCAGAGGGTGATCCGGACAGACAAATATTCCGGCAATGTCCAGCTGGGCTTCGATTTCAAGGAAAAGCACACCCTGACCCAGAGCGTGACCACGGCCTGGGATAAGGAGCGTGTTATTTCACTCAAGGGAGATCTTCAGGCACGGGACCGCTGGGGCGGTTGGGCTCTGGGCCAGGGAGTTTATTTCGGGCTTCCGACCTTCGGAGATGGCTGGGCTCTGGCGAGCGGCGGGGGCGTACAGTCTTTTTTTAAATATACCTACTCGGTGACAAGAGTGACGCAATTACCCCTGCGGACCAAGGCGATCTGGGATGTCCAGGGGCAGCTCTCGCCGGACCAACTTCTTCCGCAGGAACAGATGTTCCTGGGGGGGGCCAATTCTATCCGGGGTTATCCGGAGAGCGATTATGGGGCGGATCAGGCTCTCCAGTCGCGTCTGGACTATCTCTTGCCGCCTTATGGACTGCCGGAAAATTGGAAAATTCCGTTCGATACCGCGCCCCTTAAAGATCAGCTGAACGCCATTGTGTTTTGGGACACCGGCTATGGCCGTGCGCACGATCCCGATTACACCGAAAAGCGTTCTGACTTCCTCATGGGTGTGGGGGGAGGTTTTGAAATTCGCTACCGCAAATATATTTCCGCTCGTCTGCAGTGGGGTGTCCCGGTGGGGGATGCTCCGATCACCGAGGCCGGAAAGTCCCAGCTCCATTTCACCTTCAATGTGAATTACTAACACTGCGCTCCCAGATTTTTAAAGATTCGCAGCGTTGTACCGTTGCCCCGAGAAATAGAAATCAAACGGTGCTAACACTGCCCTCCCAAAGATTATAAAGATTCGCACTGTTGCGCCGTTGCCCCGAGCAATAAAAATAAAACGGTGCTAACACTGTGCTCCCAAAGATTATAAAGATTCGCAGTGATGTACCGTTGCCCCGAGCAATAATAATCAAACGGTACTATCACTACGCTCCCATCACTACGCTCCCATATATATAGAAGCTCGCATCGTTGTTCCGATTACCTCCGAAATGAAAGCTCCAACACCCTCCCATCGCTTTGCCGAATTGGACCATGATCTGTTCTTTGGAATAGGCTCTATTTCTCTGTCTAGGCGCGTGTGAAAACGAGCTTTTTTTTGGGTCGAAAACCAAAATTAATCACATCTGCACCTGCTTCGGTTTAGCTCATATAATCACGATTGCTGCCTAAGAAATAGGCAATTCTTCCAGTTTTTTTAACCTCCAATAAAAGTCCCAAAAATATCTTTTTTAATATGACCTAACTCCTTTGTTCATATAGTTTAAAAAAACCAAAATAACACTCATTATTCATCATCTTGGCATGATTCGTGCTCTATATATGATTATCAGAAAGGTGGGGAGTAAGATGGAAGCAAAAAAATATCCTATTCAGGCGAAAAAATTGGCTGCTTTGAGGGCGTTCGCTCTCGTGACTGCGGTCGTCTTCGCCTGGAGCATGATAGGCCCTTCTGGATATGCCGAGACGATCAACTTGGAAGGCGGCTCGGTGGATGTCAACACGCAGGACGCC
>JBAXGK010000286.1:0-2886 GCA_037139435.1 Candidatus Omnitrophota bacterium
GTGAAGATCGGGGAAGAAGAGGGAGTTTTGGGAGGACAGGAGCGCCACATGATTCAAAAGCTTCTGGAACTTGGGGAGCGGCCGGTTAAGGATATCATGACGCCGCGCACAGACCTCATCGGCTTGGATATCGAGGAGCCTTCAGGAAAGCATGAGGAACTGATCCGTAAATTTCACTATACGCGGCTGCCTGTTTTTCAAGGCTCCATCGATCATATTTTGGGGGTCGTGGAATCACAGAACTACCTTCTCCAAGAACCTCTTCCCGATGTAAAGCAAGTGATGGCAGAGCCCCTTTTTGTTCCGGAAAGCAAGAGGATCGATGATCTTCTGGAAACATTCCGAACTAAAAATGAGCGTTTCGCGGTTTGTGTGGATGAGTTTGGCGGAACGGCTGGGGTGGTGACGCAGGAAGATATCTTAGAGGAGATCTTCGGGGAGTTTTATGACGAGTATTCCAAGGTTGAAAACCCCATCCGGCGCGTGGGCGAGGATCTTTATCTGGTGGAGGGAAAAGTCAGCCTTGCGGAGTTTAATGATTCCTTTTCCGCTCACCTGGTGGCGGAGGAGGCGACGACGCTGGGGGGCTATCTTTTTGAAAGAATGGGCGTGGTTCCTGTCAAAGGGTCGGTTTTTAATACGGAGCAATTCGATTTTGTGATCCAGGATATGGTCCGTCAGCGCATCCACCAGGTCACGGTTCGGAGGAAGTCATGATCGGCCTCCTGACTCTTTTTTGCTTCTCTCTGGTGGCTTCCGCGTTCTTTTCGGGGGCCGAGATGGCTTTTGTTTCAGCGAATAAGCTGAGGCTTCGCGAAATGGCGGATGCCGGAGATAAAAAAGCAAGATTCATCATGCAGCTCCAGCAGCATCCCAATTATTTCCTAACCGCAATCCTGATCGGGAATAACGCGGTGAACGTCACAGCGATTTCGATAGCGACTTATATTTTTAAGGAACATTTTGGATGGAATAGCGAATGGGCCGTGATGTTGGTGATCGCTCCCATATTGATCATTTTTGCGGAGATGGTTCCTAAGGATTATGGCCGTCTGAATGCCATCCCGTTTTTACTGGGGCAGACCGTGTGGCTTAAAGGCCTCAAGGCGGTTTTGTACGGGCCAATCATCCTGTTCTTCAAAGTCCTGAGCTTTGTCTGGCCGTCTTTTCAGCAGGGCGTGGTTCGGGATATCTTCGTGAATGAGGAGGAATTCCGTTCCCTAATCGAAGAAAGCACGCAAAGAGGTATCGTGGGGCCTCAGGAAGAAAAATTGATCCATACCATCCTGGATTTTGAGAGGATCCATGTCTCCTCGGTGATGGTCCCGGTCGGGAAGGTTCCGATGGTGGACATTCATAGCAAGATCGCGGATGTTAAGCAGCTCGCGCGCGAGACGCACGTTCGCATGATGCTTGTTTATGAGGAAATACCCTCCATTGTCATGGGGATGGTCTATGTTTTCGATATCCTCTGGGAAGAGGAGAACGCTCAAGGGCTTCATGATTTTCTCCGGGCACCCATTTTTATCCCGGAAGACACCTCCTTGGAGAAGGCTTTTCTGACTCTCCAGAAGAAGCGCCAATCGTATGCCGTTGTGACCGATCGCGCCGGGGATGTAAAAGGGGTTGTCCCGATCGAGCGGTTGCTTATGTTTGAGAAGCACTGATCGCTGCTCGTTTTCTTCGTCCGATAAACCTGTCGGGCTTATCGATCTTACTAAAGCATTTCTGCTTTTTTAATTTTCCTACCGATCTTCGCGCCCGTTTTTCGAGCTTTCCAAGGGATGCTTCATTACTATCAAGCTTTACTAAGCGAAGCCGTTACATTAACACCAGTTATCTTTAATTCAAGGAGACGGACTTTTTTGAGAATTATTGCGATTGCGAACCAAAAAGGCGGGTGTGGGAAGACCACGACCAGTATTAATTTCTCGGCATGCCTGAATTTTCTTCAAAAGAGAGTTCTCGTGATCGATCTGGACCCGCAGGGACATTCCACGATTGGGCTTGGGATCAAGACCCAGAAGGGGATGTTGACCCTTTATGATCTCTTAAGCCCGCTCCAGCGCATCGCACCCCCTTACTCTCAAGTGATTCGAAACCTGAAACCCGAATTCGATCTCCTCCCTTGCAATGCCAGCCTGAATGCGCTCGAAGAAGAGTTCGGGTTTATGCCCAATTATCATCTCAAGCTACGCGATCTTCTGACCCGGATCGATGAAGATCAGCATCCTTACGACTTTGTGGTCCTGGATTGTCCTCCGAATCTCGGGATCCTCGCCTGGAATGCCCTCAATGCGGCGGATGAGGTCTTGGTCCCCGTCGAACCTTCTTTTTTTTCACTCCACGGGCTAGCCAAGATCTCGGAGACCCTCCAGATCGTGAATCGCAGCCGGGAAACCCCTCTTGTGGTTCATGCACTTTTGACGCTTTTTAATTCCCAGGTGAATTTTTCTCATGAGATCTACGACGAAGTGAAAGCCCATTTCCAGAACCGTCTTTTTACGACGATCATTCATGAGCATGTGAGTCTGAAAGAATCGGCCGCTGCGGGGCAGAGCATTGTCCAGTACGCGCCCCAATCATCGGCTTTTCAGGATTATCTGAATCTCGCGGTGGAATATCTCGAGCGGGATTGGAACCGTAAGCTTCCTGAAAAAGAACTTGGCTGGGAACAGGTCTACAAGAACCATTTCGGGCCACGCCAGATCTCAGATGGGATCCTTTTTCAGTTTTCGAGTAAAACAGCGTCCTCAGTCGAGATCGCCGGCGATTTCAATCACTGGGTTTCGGAACCGCTTCTTCGCCGTGATCAGGACGGGCTTTGGCAGAAGGTCATTCCGGTGGAGCTCAAGACGTTCCGGTACAAGTTCATTGTGGATGGGG
>JBAXGK010000287.1:0-2865 GCA_037139435.1 Candidatus Omnitrophota bacterium
GGCGCGGATCACCGAGATATTCTCATCCCTTCAGGGCGAGGGGCCGTACATGGGCGAGCGGCATATCTTTATCCGGTTCGAATCGTGCCATATGGCCTGTGCTTATTGCGACGAGACCGGAAAAAACGGCAAGGAAATGTCTTTAGCGGATATCCTGACTGAAGTGGTCAAGCTTGAAAAAAAATCAGGACCGCATGCCTGCGTGAGCCTTACGGGTGGCGAGCCGCTCCTTGAGGCTGATTTTCAGAATGTTCTTTGTCCTGCGCTAAAACAAAGAAAATTTCGCATCCTGCTTGAGACGAGTGGTGTTTTGTGGCGGCAGTTTTCGAAAGTAATCGGAACCGTCGATTTGATCGCCATGGACTTGAAATTATCCAGCGTGACGCGGCAAAAAGAATTTCTCGAAGAACACCGGAAATTTCTCAAAATTGCGAAAAAAAAAGAAGTCTATATTAAAGTTGTCGTTTCCAAGGGGGTCAATCGTCGTGAATATGACGAACATCTTCGTATGGTCGCGCAAGTGGCACCACGAACACCTGTTTTTTTGCAGCCCGCCCATGTGACAGGGCGAGGCTCGCCTGCTTCCGCAAGGCGGCCCATGAGTCGAGGTAAACGAGTTTGTCCAGAGCCCGCGCTTATGCGGCTTTTGGACAAGATGCAACGAACCGGGGCAAAGATACTTCCCGATGTCCGTGTCGGGATCCAGCTCCACAAGTTAATGAACATCCAATAAGGAGGAATATCATGAGGATTGATAAAAGAAAAAGTGATGAGCTTCGCAAAGTGACAGTTCGCACTCAATACCTTAAGAACGCTCACGGTTCTTGTTTGATCGAGATGGGGGACACCAAGGTCGTGTGCTCGGCGACGGTTGAAGAAAAAGTTCCGTTTTTTTGTAAAAAAGAGGGGAAGGGCTGGCTTACGGCAGAGTACGGTATGCTTCCGGCTTCGTGCAACGAACGCATCACGCGTGAGGCTTCGAAAGGGAAGTTGTCGGGGCGCACGCAGGAGATCCAGCGCTTGATCGGGCGGAGCATCCGTTCGATCGTGGATCTGAAAAAACTTGGCGAGCGCACGATCTGGCTCGACGCCGATGTGATCCAGGGCGATGGCGGGACCCGTACGGCGTCGATCACGGGTTGCTATATCGCGCTCGAGCACGCCATTCAGAAGCTCATCAAAGATGGGAAGCTCATGGAAAGTCCCGTGTTGGATTCTGTCGCGGCGATCAGTGTGGGAGTGGTGAACGGGAAACCCGCGCTGGACCTTTGTTACGCCGAAGATTCTACGGCCGAGGTCGATATGAACGTGGTCATGACCGGCTCCGGTAAACTTGTTGAAGTTCAGGGAACGGCGGAGGGAGCGCCGTTTTCCGAAGCAACGCTTCTTCAAATGCTGAAGCTTGCAAAGAAAGGTATTCACGAACTCGCAGGGATCCAGAAGAAGCATGTCTAGCGCTGCGAAGACGAAGATTTTGCTGGCAACGACCAACGCCAAGAAGCTCAAAGAACTTCAGGAGCTTCTATCGGATCTCCCGGTTCAGTGTCTGAGTCTTTGCGACTTTCCGGATCTGTCGGAGGTGGAAGAGACGGGCCAGACGTTTGAAGATAACGCCAAGATCAAGGCTTTGGGTTATGCCGGACAGACGGGCGTGCTTACGTTGGGTGAAGATTCCGGGATCTGCTGTGATGCTTTGAATGGTGCCCCCGGTGTCTTTTCCGCACGGTTTTGCGGGGAGTCCAAAAACGATGATGCCAATAATAAAAAACTGCTCGAATTGATGCGGAATGTCCCGGAAGAAAAGCGTACGGCTCATTATGAGTCCGCGATCGCGCTTGCGGAGCCGGCAAAGCTGATCGGGGTTGTCCGGGGGCAGGTGCATGGATTGATCGCGCACGATCTTCGGGGAAGCGGTGGTTTTGGGTATGATCCGCTTTTTTTCTACCCGCCTTATCAGAAGACTTTCGGCGAGGTTCCTATTGCGATGAAGCATCTCGTTTCTCACCGCGGTCAGGCTCTTGGAAAATTCCTGGGACTTCTTCAGAGTTATCTTAAAGAGGTTTGATCTGCCGGTCAGGCGGCTGAGCGGACCAGTCGGATTCTTGAGGTTTGTGACGAAGAAAGGGCTTTTTTTCGTTGAATTCCCAAGAGGGGCGGTTTATGATGTGCCTCCCTCCGAGGTCATAGCACGGGCAGTAGAAGCTTTCGGTCAGAAATTCCAACAAGTGTGTTTTCTTTTTTTATGGGCGGTTAGTTCAGCTGGTTAGAACGTTTCCTTGACATGGAAAAGGTCACAGGTTCGACTCCTGTACCGCCCAGATTTTCTTCTACGAGCGCTTCTTTGGGGAAGGCGATAGAATGTTTCTCATATTGCTTGTGAACGTGATTGTCGCTGCAACAGGGTTTCTGCTGACAAAAAAAGTTGTCCCAAAACTCTCCACAAGAATTTTTCTTTGGTCCGCGATAGTTGTCTTGTTTGTTATTGTCGAATTAATTTTTATGAGCGATACCTTTAACGGTTTTTATTCTAAGCACTCTTATCCCTAGTAAGGAAGCATTGGGGTTTTAATTTTGCCCATAGTCAGCGGGGCAAAAATTTGAAAAGAAACGGGTCCCGCGGGTCTGTATGAAAAAAACGATCCTTAATCTTTCGGTTATATGCCTCGTCTCGATTTCATTCCTTTTCCCGCCCTCGCTTGCAGAAGCGGGCTCATTTACATTGCTGGCGCCCTCGGCGGTGCTTTTGGACGGCCGTACGCAAGAAATCATTTACGCTCGGGCGCCCCACATCAGACGCGCGCCTGCCAGCACCACCAAACTTCTGACCGTGATGGTGGCGCTTGATCATCTCTCGCTGGATAAGAT
>JBAXGK010000288.1:0-2861 GCA_037139435.1 Candidatus Omnitrophota bacterium
GTGCGGCGTGAGGAGTGCGTAGAAAAAGATTATACGTGACGCCGTACGCCGCACACGGTACGCCGTATCGGCCTTCGTAACTTCTTAAATTGACAAAGGATAGAGCCATTTCTATAATACCGAACTTGCTGGAAAGTCGTATCCTTAAAGGAGAAAAACACACTCAAATGCTGAATTGTGCGGTTCTTGGCGCCACGGGATATACCGGAGCCGAACTCACGAAGTTGCTTCTGGCCCATCCCCATGTCCGGGTCACCCTCTTGACCACCCGGCAGGAAAAACCCATTGCTCTTCGCGAAGTCCTCCCCTCGGTTTCAAAAGATATCACTCTTGAGATCACGCCTTATTCCTTCGATGCCGTGAAAAAAAAGGCGGATGTGGTCTTTTTGTGTTTGCCCCATACGGAGGCGATGGCCGCGGCCGAACAGCTTCTCGCGGCCGGCAAGGTCGTGATTGATCTTTCAGCGGATTTTCGCCTGAAAGACAGGAAGCTCTACGAAAAATGGTATGGAGTGAATCATGTCGCGCCCCAGTATCTTTCCAAGGCGGTTTATGGGCTTTGCGAGGTATACCGGGAAAAGATTAAAAAGGCGGACTTGATCGCCAATCCCGGGTGTTATCCCACAGGACCGTCGCTTGCGCTGATCCCGCTTCTTAAGAAAAAGTTGATTGACCCAAAGACCATTATTATCAATGCAGCGTCTGGCGTCAGCGGCGCCGGGAAAAAACTTGTTACGACGACTCATTACTGTGAGGCGAGCGAAAACTATAGCGCTTATAAGGTGAACCGGCATCAGCATACGCCCGAAATCGAACAAACGCTTTCCGAGGCAGCCGGGAAACCTGTCAAAATAACATTTGTGCCGCATCTCTTGCCTGTGAATAGGGGCATTCTTGCAACGATCTTTGCTCAGACGACGGCCAAGGCGATAGAAAATGTGATCCGGAAGACGCTCGAGGTAGCTTATGCGAAAGCCCCGTTCGTCAGGGTCAAGTCGGCCGGGCAGTTCCCGTCCCTCAAGGATGTTCAGCATACGAACTTTTGTGATATCGGCGTCAGCGTTCAGGAAGAAACAGGTCGTGTGGTGATCATTACCGCGATCGATAATCTTGTTAAAGGTGCGGCCGGCCAGGCGGTGCAGAACATGAACCTCCGGTTCGGTTTCCCGGAAGAAGCGGGGCTTCTTTAGCACCGCTTCAAGATCGGATTTTGGGGTTAGCGGTACGATACTGCCCAAGTCTTTGTTTTTATTTTATTAAGGGTGATTTGGACTGCGCTTGTTATCCCTCAAATTTTTATTTGAGAACAAGTGCTGCTAACCCATAAAACTAAATGGAGAGCCCGTCTCGATGAAAAAGCCTTTTTGGAAAAAAGAAAAGAATGGTTCCGTAACGAGCCCGAAAGGTTTCGCGGCAGGTGGCATCCACGCGGGGATCAAGAAGAAAAAGAAAAAGTACGACGTCTCTCTGACCTATTCTAAAACGCCGTGCGTTGCCGCCGGGACTTTTACCACCAACCGCGCGAAAGCGTGGCCGGTGCTCTATTCGATGAAGGCCATCCATGCCTCGAAACATCACGCGATCCTCGGGACAAGCGGGAACGCGAATTGCCTGAATGGGCCGATCGGGAAGAAGGCGGTCGATGAGATCACCTGGGAAGCCGCAAAATGTCTGGATGTTCTCCCTCAGGAAGTTCTGCTCGCACAGACAGGGATCATTGGCGTTCCTTTTCCGATTACCTGCGTGAAGCGAGCGATCCCGAAACTGGTGAAGCGTCTTTCTGAGACCGGGGGCCACGGTGCTGCCAAGGGGATTCTGACGACCGATCTTTCCAGTAAAGAGATCGCGCTCTCGGTGGAATTGGGCGGCAAAAAGGTTACGATTGCGGCTTGCGCCAAAGGTGCCGGAATGGTGCATCCCAATATGGCTACGATGCTTTGTTTCATCACGACCGATTGCGCGATCACGAAATCGCTTCTTCGCCGGGCGGTGCGCCACGCGGCGGACGATACATTCAACCAGATGGCGATCGACAATGACATGAGCACGAATGATATGGTGCTTTGCCTCGCGAACGGAGAAGCGGGGAATCCTCCGATCCAGAAGATCGGCAAGGATTACTGGATGTTCCGGGAAACATTGGAAGAAGTGATGCGCTATATTGCGCACGAGATGGTGACAGACGGCGAAGGGGTGACGCATGTTTGCCGGCTTCGGGTTTCCGGCGCGAAAAGACCGACGGATGCCGAACGCGCGGCTAGGCAGATCGCCAATTCTATGCTTTTTAAGACCATGCTCGCGGGATCGAATCCGAACTGGGGTCGCATCGCGGCTGCGGTCGGTGCAAGCGGCGTGGATTTCAATCCCAACAATCTGAGTATTTGGTTTGGTGACGCGCAGGTGGTGAGTCAGGGAAGATTGCGGGTGCTGAATCTTCCGAAAGCCCGGCGTATCTTGCAGAAAAAAGAATACACGATCGATGTTGTGATCGGAAAAGGAAGGGGACGGGCGGAATTCATCACGTGCGATCTTACGACGAAATACGTGATGATCAACGCCTCGTACTCTTAGCGCTATGAAAGAATATATCGCAAAAGCGCAGGCCCTGATCGAAGCGCTCCCTTACATCCAGAAATTTCGCGGCAAAGAGGTTCTGATCAAGTACGGCGGCGCGGCCCTGACCTATCAGGAAGTCCGCGACATGGTGCTTCAGGATCTTGTCTTCATGAGCTATGTGGGGATCCGGCCGATCCTGATCCACGGGGGTGGAAAGTTCATCACCGATGCCATGAAGAAAAAAGGCGTGCAAAGCCAGTTCGTGAACGGACTGCGCGTGACGGACAAAGCAACGATCGAAGTCG
>JBAXGK010000289.1:0-2850 GCA_037139435.1 Candidatus Omnitrophota bacterium
CTCAGAGTAAAGAACTCGAAGAATCCGGACGGAAAAAGCACGAGCAGATGAGAATGTCTGCAGAATTCTGTAAAGTAATGAGAAAAACGGAGGATGAGAAGGCGAGCGAAAAGCGTGAGGGGCCGTATAAGAAATATTATCCGAACGGGCAATTAGGGCTGGAGGTAGTTTACAAGAACGGAGAGCCTCAAGGGACGGCCAAGATGTATTACGAAAGCGGACAATTGGGGGGAGAGGCGGTCCGGGAGGACGGAAATCCTGAATGGCAGCTTAAGGAGTTTTACGAAAGCGGCCAAGTGTTTGCAGAGTTTTCTTCAAAGAATGGAAAGACAGAGGGGCTATTAAAGAAGTATTACGCGAGCGGACAATTGCAATATGAAGAGTCTTATGTGAGTGGAAAGCTAGAGGGATTTCGGAAGACTTATTACGCGAACGGAAAATTAGAGTCCGACGAGTTCTACAGAGATGGACTGCAGGAGGGAATGGCTGCGGTGTATTACGAAAACGGAAGCCTGAAAAGCGCGGGGCTTTTCAAGAATGGAAAGACCGAAGTGCCATTCAGGATGTATGATATGGCTACCGATGAGGATAAAGAGTTCCAGCGGATCATGAAAGGGATGGGAGGAGGAGACAATGTCCGATAGCGTGTGGTTCAAGCTCTTGTATTGGGGTGTGTGCGTGATTCTCGCGCTTTTCTGGATTGCGCTGATCCAGCACTACGGGAAATATTTTTTCAAGAAGATAAAGGAAAAGTTTAAGTCGCGAGGAGAGAAATAAAATGCTCGTCGATAATATGAAGATTTTTGAAGCGGTTGAGTTTGCTGCGAAGGCGCACCGCAGGCAGTTTCGAAATGGAACAAATATCCCGTATATCGTTCATCCTTTTGGAGTGGGGATGAATCTTCTGGAGTTGGGATTTCCTGCAGATCTTGTGATCGCGGGCCTTTTGCATGACACGTTAGAAGATACGAATGTCAAAGCCGAGGATATTCGCAAGCGGTTTGGCGAAAGGGTGCTGAAGATCGTGCGGGGGGCAACGGAGCCGGAGCATAGAAGCAAATCATGGAAGGAGCGGAAGGAGCACACGATCGTACATCTTAAGTCTGCGGCGCAAGATGTCGTGATTGTATCCTGTGCCGATAAGCTGGATAATATCCGCTCTCTTATCAGGGACCATCAAAGGCTGGGAGATAAACATTGGAAGCGGTTCCATGCCCCTAAGGATGAGCAGAAATGGTATTACCAGTCGCTTACGAAGGTTCTTTCTGCACGCGCCAAAGGAATAAAGCATCAAAAGATCTTTAAAGAATTCCAGGAGGAAACGAGGCGTCTTTTTGGCTGAGATCGTTGGGATAGGCAGGGGCTAAGGGTTCGTGCGGAATGTCTATTGTTAGAAAGGATTAAGTGACAAGCCTGACTTTTTACGGGGGTGTGAAGGAGATCGGCGGGAATAAGATCCTGCTGGAGGATAACGGAACCCGTATTTTCCTCGATTTTGGGAAAAGTTTTGGCGCGATGAACAAGTATTTTGCCGGATATCTGGTGCCGCGCTCCGTTAACGGAGTTGGCGATTACCTCGAGTTCGATATTCTGCCCAGGATCGAAGGCCTCTACCGCCCTGAAATGCTTGAGGGGACAGGGATTGCACCTTGCGATCCCAAGTTTGACGGCATTTTGATCTCCCACCCTCATGTGGACCATATCGGTTGTCTTTCGTTCGTGGATGAGAGGATCCCTGTTTACTGCGGTGAAATAACAAAGCTCATCATCGATGCCGTCGAAGAAACAGCGGCGGGAAGCGGCTTCGGGACCCATTGTTACAGGACCTTCCACACGGGCGATATCCTGAAGATCGGCTCCCTTACGGTCGAGCCCATCCACGTCGATCATTCGGTGCCGGGCGCGTACGGATATCTCATTCATACTTCAGCCGGTGTTGTGGCCTTTACGGGCGATCTCCGTCTGCACGGTATCCGAAAAGATATGACCGAGGATTTTATCGCTCGAGCGAAGCAGGCTAAACCTGTCGCATTGATCACCGAAGCGACGCGAGTCACGTCGAACGATACGAGACAAAACTGCAGCGAGGAAGATGTCCGCACCGGGATAAGCAAAATCATTTCCGGAACCGACAAGCTGGTCCTGGCGACGTTTTATGGCCGGGATCTTGACAGGTTCAAGACTTTCTACGCCGTGGCCAGGGAATGTGGCCGTAAGTTTGTTATTTCGATGAAGTTGGCTTATCTGCTCTGGAAGGTTAAAGAAGATTCAAAATTTAAGATCCCCGATATCCTGAATGATGACACGCTTTTGGTCTATGCCAGGCGCAAGAAAAGCGGTGGGTATGAAGAGAAGGATTATCAGAAGTGGGAACGGATGTTTCTGGAAAAGTCCGTGAATTGTGAATTCGTCCGGAGTAATGCGTCCCGTCTGATCTTCAACCTCGACCTCTTCAATTTTCAGGAGCTCGTCGATATTAGGCCAGAGCCGGGCAGTCATTTCATCCATTCCATGAGCGAGCCGTTCTCCGAAGAAGACATCAACGATGAGCTGATGCACACCTGGCTTGAACATTTCAAACTTGAATTCCATCAGGTCCACGCCTCAGGTCACTGTTCGGGGCCTGATATCCGGGAACTCATACGGAGGATCGATGCCAAGCTGGTCATCCCTGTCCATACCGAACACCCTGAAATGATAAAAGGTGTCGCTGGGGAGACATTGATCGTTGAGAAGGGAAGGAGGTATGAACTCTGATGGCGATACTCAATGCTCTACCGCTTGGTAGGAAATTAACGATCGCGATCGATCTGGATGGTACTGTCGCGGACTGTGGGGATGTCGATTTTA
>JBAXGK010000290.1:0-2848 GCA_037139435.1 Candidatus Omnitrophota bacterium
GCGGTCGTGCACTTCCTTCAGCTCGATATGGATGATCTGCTCCAGGTCCTGACGCGTCAGAGGATGAAAGACGATCATGTCATCCACCCGGTTCAAGAACTCCGGACGGAAAACTTTCTTCGTTTCATCCAGGAGCTTCTGCTTCAGGGCCTCAAAATTCATCTCATCTTTTTTAGGCGCAAAACCCAGATCGCCCTGCTTGCGGACAAGATCCGCCCCGACATTGGAGGTCATGATCACGACGGTGTTACGGAAATCCACTTTTCGACCGAAAGAATCCGTAAGACGTCCCTCCTCCATGAGCTGGAGCAGAATGTTGAAGACATCGGGATGCGCTTTCTCGATCTCATCAAGAAGCACCACAGAATACGGACGGCGGCGAACCTTCTCCGTGAGCTGCCCGCCTTCTTCATAGCCCACATAGCCCGGAGGCGCTCCGACAAGACGCGAAACGTTGAATTTTTCACCATACTCGGAGCAATCCACCACGATCACGGAATCCTCGTTGCCAAACATGAAATCTGCAAGCGCACGAGCGAGAAGTGTTTTTCCGACGCCCGTGGGTCCCAAAAAGATAAACGATCCGATGGGTCGGCGCGGATTACGGAGACCGGAACGGGAACGGCGCACCGCGTTCGAAATCGCGTGGATCGCCTCATCCTGACCAATGATCCTTTTATGAAGGGACTCTTCCATTTTAAGAAGCCGCGCTGTCTCCTTTTCTTCAAGACGGGAAAGAGGCACGCCGGTCCACTTGGAGACCACAAACGCAATATCATCCTCCGTCACCTGGACTTCGACCTCGGACTTGGACTCCTTCCAGCTTTTTTTCATTTTCTGGAGTTCTTCCTTAGCCTTGCGCTCATCATCTCGCATCTTCGCGGCTTTTTCAAAATCCTGAGCCTTGATCGAAGCTTCTTTCTCACGACGGAAAGACTCGATCTCGGTTTCAACTTTTTTCAGATCCTTAGGCATGGTCGTTACAGATAACCGTGCGCGTGAAGCCGCTTCATCGATGATATCGATCGCTTTGTCCGGAAGGAACCGGCCGGAAATATAGCGGTCGGAAAGTTTCGCCGCAGCCTCAAGCGCCTCGTCCAGGATCTTCACCCGGTGATGGGCCTCGTATTTATCGCGTAGCCCCTTCAGGATCTGGATCGTATCGTCGACAGACGGAGGTTCCACGACCACGGTCTGAAAACGGCGCGCCAGAGCGGCATCTTTTTCGATGTATTTGCGATACTCATCCAGCGTTGTCGCTCCGATGCACTGGATCTCACCGCGGGAAAGAGAAGGCTTCAAGATATTCGACGCATCGATCGCGCCTTCGGCGCCCCCGGCACCCACCAAGGTATGCAATTCATCAATGAAGATCATGACATTTTCCGTGCGGCGGATCTCGTCCATCACAGCCTTGATACGTTCTTCGAACTGGCCGCGATATTTCGTTCCCGCCACCATAAGCGCCAGATCGAGCACGACGATACGTTTGTCCGCCAAGATCTCCGGCACATCGCCGGCGATGATCATCTGGGCAAGACCTTCCACGATCGCGGTCTTTCCGACCCCGGCCTCTCCCAGAAGCACGGGGTTATTCTTCGTGCGACGAGCAAGGATCTGTATCACGCGTTGGATCTCATCCGCTCGACCGACAACGGGGTCCAGCTTTCCATCACGTGCCAGCTGTGAAAGATCGCGGCCGAACGCATCAAGCGCCGGCGTTTTGGTCTTAGACTTCCCTCCGGCCCCGCCGCCTCCGGTCCCGCCCATCGAGGGTGGCGGTGCTCCAGGTTCCGTATTCGGCGTCGTGGAGCCCAAAAGTTTGATCACCTCAGAGCGCACCTTATTGAGATCAAGGCCGACATTCATGAGCACATGACTAGCAACGCCTTCACCCTCTTTGATGAGGCCCAGAAGCAAATGTTCGGTTCCGATATAGTTATGCCCGAGACGTCGCGCTTCATCCATCGCCAGCTCGATCACTTTCTTGGCCTTGGGGGTGAACGGGATATCCCCGGAAACCACCGTGCTCGGTCCGAACTGGACAAGTTTCTCGACTTCCAATCGGATCGTATCAAGTGACAGCCCAAGATTCTGAAGCACCGCCGCCGCAACACTTTCCCCTTCTTTGATGAGGCCGAGCAAAATATGCTCCGTCCCGATGTAATCGTGATTGAACCGTTTAGCTTCTTCCTTGGCAAGAATAATGACCTTACGTGCTCTTTCCGTGAAACGATCGAACATAGTAACCTCCGGATGATTAATGAATGCTGTTAAAATGGAACTCAGGACTTGCTCCGCGGGACTCGCTTTTTCTCTTCGTTTCTCGAGTCCCAGTCCCGAGCAACGAGTCCCTTTCTATGACTTAATCAAGCCCCTGCACACGCATATCGCGCGGAAACTCCACGGTGCATGTGTAAAAGATTTCCTGCTTCCCCTTCGGCTCCAGCTCAAGCTCCCAACGCCAGATCCCTTTGCGATCCTTCCAATCCTTCTGCTTCGGTTCCAGGCTGAGCCCTGAAACCTTCACCTTGATACGCTCGTCCTCGGAGACCGGAATCGCGTCAAAGAGGTTTACCTTGCTGGCTTTGGTCTTGTAATTTTCGACCGATAGCTTGTATTTATAAATCATTTTCTTCGTGGGCGATGGGATCCCGCCCAAAAAGACGTCATCGGCCTTCTTCTCCAGGAGCTCCCGCTTGACCTTCACGTTCTCATCCGCTCCCATATAAAGATCGAATTCCTGGCCCGGCGCAATGCTCTCAAAGCTGGAGGTCCCGACAAAATCCCCGTCAAAGAACACGTTCACGCGCCCGCCCAAAAGCTGCAGGTCCTTGGCGTTCGTCAC
>JBAXGK010000291.1:0-2847 GCA_037139435.1 Candidatus Omnitrophota bacterium
CATGGAGAAATTGTTCTCCATTGCATTGTAGCGAGGGGAAACATCCGCGTTATCCGGAACCGTTTCCCAGGTATTTTCCATGGCGTTATAGACCTGCTTGGAAAAGCAAGGTGGTACCGCCAGGAAAATGAACACCCAAATTAAGCACATTGTTTTCATAAGATCCTCCTTTTAATTATCGTAATCGCCGACGTATTTTCCGTTTGGCGCCATCACAGCGTGAGTCCCGCCGACATAGGTTCCGTCCGGAGCCATGGTAGCTCTACTGCCTCCCACATATGTTCCATCCGGTGCCATCGTGGATCTGCTACCGCCTACATATGTCCCATCCGGTGCCATCGTGGATCTGCTACCGCCAACATAAGTCCCGTCAGGTGCCATTGTGGATCTGGAACCGCCCACATAGGTACCATCGGGGGCCATCGTGACATCACTGTCAGCAAAAGCCATTACAGGGGCTGTTAACGCTATAAACACGATCAACATTGTCTTCATAGAACTTCCTCCTTTTTTATTCTTCATTGTGGATCTCAGGATATTTTTCCGTCAAAGCGGGCTGTCTGATGATAAGTCTTTTTAAATGGCGTACCGACCTTCTCTCGCCTTGACTATGCTCGATCGCTTTCATATAGCACTCAGCTGCTTCTTCGTATTTCCCCTGGTGCTCCAGGGTGACCCCGAGGTTTTTCCAGGCATTGTATCGTTCCGGAGCCATCGCAACGGCGGCCCTCAGAAACTCTTCGGCGTTATCGAACTTCCTGAAAAAATTGAGGCAGAACCCGAGATTGTTCAGCTGAAAGTATTTGAGGCTCGGATCCTTGGCAGAACATCTGAGACTGGCTTTATAAAATTTTAACGCGCTTTCGTAATCCCTAGACTTTTCACTCTTTGCCCCTTCGCCAAGCAACGTTGCTGCGATTACAAAGCCCGGAGCCGGATACTTCCGCGAAAAATCCAGCATCATGCTGATCAGTTCGTCGCACGCACAGGCATCATATTTTCCGGCGTTGTGGGCCGTCTCGACGCGATACCATTGAGCCAGCATCAAAAGCCCATAATTCCTAGTTTCCTGTTTTTTGCTCGACTGAAGCATTTTCAGACAGGCTGCTTTAGGCGTATACGGAATAAAAAAATCGCCTCCGCTTTTTTCCGAGTCAATAAAAAGCTCCTCAAACATATCAGTTTCTTTTTCGTTCATTTTTTCTCCTTGTCATTTTTGCGTCTCAGCGATTGGGGCACTGGGCTATCCAAGCGCTGTGAAGCCGATGCTTCCCTTGGGCCGTTCTTTATTGTAGAGCCCCTCTTTTTCCATACTGCCGCTCCAGACGAGGTCCTCCAAAGAGACCGTATCCCGCTTAGCGAGCATGACTCTGCGCAGGGCGTTCAAAACAGCGTTCTTGATGTAACCGCCGGCGAATTCAAACCGCTTCGCCAGTGAAAGGAAATCCACATCCTCAGCGACCTTGACCGCGCTTGGAATATGGGCCTTCCAGATCTCGGCCCGCATCTTCTCGTCCGGAAGTTCGAATTGGACTCTTAATGAAAGCCGCCGTTCTACAGCTGGATCCAGAAGGTTATCCATGTTCGTCGTAAAGATAGCAACGCCCTCAAACCTCTCGATCTCCTGGAGCATCACGTTCACGAATCGAATGTCATGCTCCTGCCCCGCATAGTTCCTGTTATATAGAAGCGAATCCGCTTCATCCATGCAGAGCACAAGGTTATTGGACTTCGCAACCCTGAAGATACGGGCGATCGCCTTGTCCGTTTCTCCCACAAAGCGTCCGAAGATCTTCGGGGCTTCAACGATCAGCAACTTTTTACCGAGATAAGCTGCCACGGCCTCGGCAAGCATGCTTTTCCCGGTGCCCGGCGGTCCGTAGAAAAGAAAATTTACGCCCTTGCCCTTCTTGATCGTTTTGTCGATTTCCAACGCCTGGATCCCAGGCTCTTTCAGAGCTGACAGAAAAAACATCACCTTATCCTTAAGATTTTCTTTGAGGACAACATCCTCCAGCTTATATTCCGGTTCTTTGAGCATTCCAACTTCATCGCATTCTCTTTCAGCTCTATGCTTGTTTGACTTTTCGTCGCCGACATTTTCTTCGATAGCTTGACCGTTCATAAGTCTGGAGAACGCTTCGACCGCCGAACTACTCAAAGCATATGTCTGGGTCGCAAATTCGAAAGCGCTGACCTGCTCAACAATGATGAGCCGGTTCAGTATCAGCCGGTTCGCCTTCGTGCAGTACTTGAAGCCTCTGATCCTGGATAACGTAGTGCCTTCCAGATCTAAAACCTCGAGCAATTCCATTTCAGGACAGACATTTTTTGAAGTATGAAAGAACTCGAGAAAGAAGAAGAAAAGAAGCATCCTCTTTTCGGAAAGATCAAGCTCGTAACGTTTTGAGAACTCTTCGAAAGCGAATTTACTCCCGGCCGCCACAGACGCGGACGCATCCTTCCAGAAATGATCTTCCTTCTCCTTGATCACGGCATTAAGACCTGAGACCTCCGCTTCCTTCTCCGGGGTCTTTTGTTTTTTCAGTTCCTGGATCAGGTCCCTTTTCTTCTGAAATAACTCGCATACCCCAAAGCCTCGCATTAAATACTCCTCATCATTCTTTAGAACGATCTCCTCCGCGAAAACAGGGCTTTCTATTACCGCTTCGTTTTGCTTTTCGATGATCTCTTCCATATTCACTCCTGATTGTTTTTTATGATTTCACGGGGATGTCTTCCGGTCTCTGCGGCTTCTTGTATGTTTTTCTTAGGATAACAACGCCTCTTCGGTACTCGACATAGCCAAGCACAAGCCCGGCAATGTCGTATGCGTAATACCTCCCC
>JBAXGK010000292.1:0-2830 GCA_037139435.1 Candidatus Omnitrophota bacterium
TCTGTGAGAGTCTGATCTGTATCCCCGGTCCCGGTTTGATCCACGATCGTGACGGGCGGAAGTGTTGTGCCTACAGTGGGAGTAATCACGGGGATGATCACAGAATCCACCAAAGTCCGGCTTACAGCCTCCTCCAGCGCCGGATCCACGAAGATATTCGTCGCAGGCATGCTGGGGCTGACCACGGTATGATTCTCACTCCCCCAGATATTGAGAGGAAAAATGCTCCCGGAACTCGCCAACATTCTCGAAGACCCATCGCTAAGATTAGGAACGCTGCCAACGCCGATCACATAGTCTGTATTTCCCACGGCAGTTTTCCCAAGCACGACGTAAAAGCGGCTGGAAGCACCGGTCGAAGTCGAATCAAGATAAGTTCCACTGCCGTTCACACTAGAAGAGTAATAAAGGGAAACGGTATTCCCGGCACCGGCCTTGCTTTCCGTGGTAACGCCATTGAATGTGGTATTGACATACAAATATCCTCCCACGCCGCGAACGCCGTTCTCATATCGATACTGGAAGTGAGGATACGTCCCGCCCTCATCCATGACCCAGGTGCTACCGAAATCCCAGCCTGAGTAAGTCGCCGCGCTCATCATATCCGGAGAAGTGGTGTCCATGACCGTATCAGGATCCTCGATCTTGTAACCTTGGGCATCCGCCACCATGAGCACTGCTTTACCGGCCGTGCCGCCTGCGCTTGTCGTCTGGCCCGTCATCTTTTTATCCCAGAAGGAATTCGTCACCGTCCCTGCACCGGAACCCACCAAGCCGCCCTTGTTCGTTGACCCTTCGACATAACCCATCGCATAAGTTTTATTGATCGCGCCGGTATTCGTGCCAGCCAAACCGCCCACATCCGCAGTCCCGGTTACACGCGCTGCGGAATATGCATTCGCAATACTGCCGGCATTACTTCCGACCAAGCCGCCTACGAAATTCACACCGCTCACCGTATGAGGACCCGTGGTGTAGACATTCGACAAGCTCCCCGCATTCAACCCGGCAAGACCGCCGACATGATCTTTTCCATAGATGCTGATATTCTCCAAACCAAGCATCGAAACACTGCCCGAAGCGCCGATATTGCCGAACAACCCAAGATAATCACTGCCTGTCCGGTTCATCTGAAGATTCGAGATCACTTTCCCGTTCCCGTCCAGAGCTCCTGTGAAGGCAACGGTTCCATTCCCGATCGGATCAAAACCCGCGCCGGAATTCCATGTTGTGGCGGTGGATGCATTGATATCATTCGCGAGCCGGAAATCGCTTGAAAGATAACCTTTCATCGTTTGAAGATCGTAGGCATCACGGATCATCTTAATGCCACTCACCGTTTGATAACGGTTAAAGGCTCCGGCCGCATCCGGGATCGAGAAACTGCCGCCGACGGTAAATGTTTTCGAATAATCACCGGAGAATGCACCGCTGGCTTGGCTATAATTGCCGGCAACTGCAAGATTACCGTTCTGCGTTAGAGAACCGGCGGTCAGATTAAGGTTCCCATCCACAGCCATCGCGTCCGCGAAAGAATAATTACCGGAAACCGTCAGAGTATTGAAATGAGTTCCGCCCGAAACGATGTCCCCGCTTCCGGTGAGAGCCACATTCCCAAGATTCGTGATGTTCCCAAAACTCCAGCTCCCGCCTTCCGAGATCGTGTGCTGACCGGCATTCAAAGATCCGGCGATGCTGAGATCGCCCGAAGCCGTGACATCCCCACCTGGAGTGAAGACGACCCCCTGCGGCACATAAAGATCCGCGCCGCTCACGCTAAGCGCATTGCTCGCCACAGAATAATGGATAGCAGTGTCCGAAAGAGATTCCTTCGCCCGAGTGAAATCGGAATTCGAATAACTGGATGCGAGATTCACCGCGCCGGTGCTTCCGACCGATACCTGACCGCGTGCAAGCGTGAGATTCGTAACATTCGCCGGACCCACGACCGTTCCGACCAGGTTCGCGATATGCGACCCGTCATTCACAAAGATCAGGATCGAATCTCCGGTGTTCACGAAGAGATGACCGCCGAAAGAGAACGAGCCATTCGCATCTGTCGTGGTGGTTGTAACCGGTACGTCGCCATTCTTCGATAGCGCGAGTACGACTCCGCTTCCGATCCCGCTCACCGCGCCCGTCACGATCGCCGTGATATCCGCCGTCGTGGTCCCTTGATCTGTAACCGTATAATTCGCGAGATCGGCCCCGCCCAGCACGTTCGTGAGAGTGACTGTCTTACTCTCTTGAACGTTCTTATCACTGAAAACGCCCGTCGATGAAACCGTCAAATCATCTCCGGCCACCATGCCGGAGAACGCCCCGCCCGACATCGTTGCGGTGTTCGTCGTGTCATAAACTTTATTCGCGGCTGTGATACCGCCTAATGTCACAGCCTTTCGATCGATGGTCAAAGCGCCGGTGGCGTAGCTAACCCCATAATTATTAATATCAAACGTGCCGCCCGCAGCGCCGCTCGCCGTGATCGTCCATGAGCCAGCGTTGTAGTTCCCCGAAGTGCTTGTCGTGGCATTCGTGCCAAGCGTGACCCCACCGACTGTTTCTCCGTTTTGCAAACCTACGCTCGTGAAGGCAGTTGAGCCTAAGATCGAGTTGCCGTAGGTCTTTGTCTGGTTGCTTGCGGTGACCGTAAGACCTTTCGGTGTGATCGCGAACGTATTCCCAACAAACGTGACAGAGTAGTTAGTCCCAGCAGAAAGCGTTCCCTGGTTGATTGCATAAGGACCGCCGGCGACATTCTCACCCGCTGCGCGCGCTAAAGCGCCGCTTAAGGAATCGCTTCCAACAAGTGCGGTGTTCGTATAAGTGA
>JBAXGK010000293.1:0-2815 GCA_037139435.1 Candidatus Omnitrophota bacterium
CATTGAGGGTGGGACCCGGTTCGCTCTCGGTTCCCTCCGGCCCAACCGGGAAACCCGCCCTCAATGTTGAAAAAGGGGAAACAAGTGACACTTCGCAAGCATCAGCAGCAGTTTAAAGAGATCATCGACGGGATCATCGCGGGGGGATCTCCGATAAAGAAAATCATCGTCAAGGCGACGCCCGGCTCGGGGAAATCCTTGATTCCCATCCTATCGGGCCGACTTATCGCGGCGGGCCTGGCCGACAAGCTGTGCTGGATCTGCCCGCGCATGACAGCGTATGGCCAGAGAATGTATATCCGGGACTCACCGTCTGCAATCAGAAGGAAGCGGACAAGAAGATCCCGGTTTTCCTCCAGGTGCCGGGGAAGAAGTTTTTGAGCATTGAGCCCATGCTGGGGCCGGTAGATCTGTCAGGAATAGCGATGAAGTGTGCGGAGTCGGGAACTGATTGCGGTGGTGGAATACAAGAGAAGCGCCCTGGATGTTGGAAGGGCAATTGTATGGGGAACGCGCACGTGGACGCCGTGATCCTCGGCGGTGAGACCGGCCCCGGAGCAAGGCCGATGCACCCGGACTGGGTAAGGTCGGTAAGGAATCAATGTCAGGTGGCGGGTGTGCCGTTTTTTTTTAAGCAATGGGGTACATTTGGACGCAGCAAGAAATGCGGTCGCCTCCTCGATGGCCGGACGCATGATGAATTGCCGTGGGTGGGGTGAGATATGCGGCTGGAAACGGGGGACATTGTAAGCACCTCATACAACTCCGGACCGTACCGCATAACCCGGATCGATAGAGGATGTAATTGTCCAGAATATTTAAAATCGCTCAGCGGCGATCGTAGCGCTTCACCACGGCACATTCATTTGACCTGTGAAAGCCTCGACGGAAAACAAGGGCCGTTTTACTTGAGCGGCTACGACGATGAGACGCTGAAGTCGGTATGGAATAATGACTTCTTGATCCCCCTTCCAGGGGGCGGGACGCCGATACAAGCATCGTTATTTTGAGGGGAAAATGCTGAGAAAACACCAACAGGATTTCGACCAAACCATCACGGGGATCATCAACGGGTCTGGGGTGACAACCATCGTCGCCCATTGCACACCCGGTGGCGGGAAAAGCACATTGCCGATTCAGGCCGGCAGGCTCATCACTGCGGGACTTGCCGACCGGATCTGCTGGATTGCTCCCAGGGCTTCACTTCAGGACCAGGCGGAACGGAATTTCATTGACGCCCGTTTCCGACAGATGTTCGGGCATAATCTAACGATCAGGTCGTCAACGAATCAGATGAACCCCTCGCGAGGTCTCGCCGGGTGGGTCTCAACCTATCAGGCCCTGGCAGTAGATGATCAAAAGACAGCCCTCCGGGATTTTGAGATGTTCCGGTACATCCTCGTCCTGGACGAGTTCCACCATCTGGCCGCCGACGGGGAATGGACGGAGCCGATCAAGGAACTTTACGAAAGGGCGGCCTTCCGGGTGCTTATGACCGGAACTCTGGCCAGGGGGGACGAAAAGAAGATTGCCTTTGTGCCATATTCCGAAAAGACACCGGGTGAATTTGTCAATGATTTTAAGGTCTGGCCAAGCGGGGCCATTATCACTTACACGCGCAAGGATGCCCTTGCCGACCATGCCATCATCCCCCTGGAATTCCACTTTGCCGATGGGGTGGCCAGTTGGCGGAAAGAATCAGGAAGGGAAACAACGGCCAATCTCTCGACCGGCAGGGGTGATGCCAACCAGGCGCTTTATACGGCACTGAAGACTGAGTACGCGCAGGAACTGTTGGCCGAGGGGGTGAAGCACTGGCAGGATCACCCAAAGGGCGGTTCCCTTCTGGTGGTCGCCGCCTCCATCGAATCGGCCAAAGAATACACCGCCCTCCTCAAGCGGCAGGGGCTGCACGCTGCGATCGCTACGTCAGACGATACACCGGAGGCGGTCAAGCAAATAAAGGCCCTGAAGGCTGGGAAGTTGAAGATCCTTGTGACTGTGGCGATGGCCTATGAAGGTCTCGACGTTCCTTCGATCAGTCACATCATTTGCCTGACGAACGTAAGGTCGATGCCGTGGATCGAGCAGATGGTGGCTCGTGCTGTCCGCATCGACCCCCTTGCCGGACCTTACGAGACACAGCGAGGCTACATCTTCGCGCCTGCTGACCGGATGTTCACAGAGTTAGCGACCAAGATTGAATCCGACCAGACTGAAGCGGTAGCCTTGGGGAAAAAAGAAGCGCTGGCCAAGGGCGAGAACGGCGAACTTTTTGAGGGAGGCGAGGCCAGGCCGCGTATCACCCCCCTCTCTTCCAAGTTGCTCCATAGCCGTCAGCAACCCATCTATCAGCTTGCCGACGCCAGCAACCAGATCATGACGAACCGGGAAAAAGAAGAGAACATCCGGGGGGCAATCAAGCGCCATATCGGTGAATATTCCTTCAACAACCGTATGAGCCCCAAGCAGATAAACTATGAACTTTTTGAAAGATTCGGGAAGCCCCGCGAGCAGATGACGCTCTTGGAATTGGAAGCGGTGCTTACCCACGTGAAGTCAAAGTATGCCCTGTCTCATATTCGGGGCGCCGGGCATCCGAGGGTACCGGCAAAAGCAACGCCCTATCAATGTGCGTGGAGGTGAACGAATGAAGAGGCTGCGAATAAAAATCCAGTGCAAGTGTTCAGCCTGCGGGAAGGTGTGGATGGATCGACAGCAGTTGATTTTCTGTCCAGACTGCATCGAAAGCGGGAAAGCCGATGAATGGAAAGCACAATTTGGAGGGAAGGGATGAAAGTCTTAAAGACGATTG
>JBAXGK010000294.1:0-2812 GCA_037139435.1 Candidatus Omnitrophota bacterium
CCGGATGCCGTCCTAAACGGCGCTCGTTTACGATCCTTTTACCGCGATCCTTCCCCCAAAACAACTATAGCACATGACTCGCTTTTGTGTAATCCAGTGAGAATCCCCTTCCCTCAGGGAGAGGGCAAGGTCGCATCGGGAAAATCCGGTAGTAAAACTAAGTTCTGTTAACATTGTTCATCGAACACCCTCCCCCCGGAGACTGTGTCGTAATTGTGGAAATGGGGCGAGAATATGTTGGCATTGATAAAAGGGGACGGGATTTTTCCACGTTCCGTTGCCCGTTCTTTCAAAATTGACTGTGAATGAACAAAAGGAGACTCGGTTCTTGTGCTCCTAGCCCGTCAGCATCTTGATCAGGATGGGCGTTCCCAACAATGTGATCATCCGCACAAGGTTAAAGCATGTGGCCGCTGTTCTTATTTCGGCCCGGGCGCCTTCTTTACCGCGAATGAGAAAACTATCAAACTTCAAGTTGCGTTTGATATGGCCAAAGGGCAGCTCCGCTTTCTCTTTGCGCTTTTTGTAAATGGCTTGAGCGTTGGGGTCTTGGTATCGAGCCTCGTATTTCTCGACTAAATATTCATTCTCATAACGGTAAATCCGACGGCCTTGTTTGCTCTGAGTGCATTTCCCGGCATGAGGACATTGCGGGCAGACCTTTCTATCGGGAATTTGATAGGCGTGGCGTTTGAGGGTCTTGTCCGCATAGACAAATACTAGCGTTTGGTTTTGAGGACATCGGTACGTGTCGGTTTGCACATCATAATGAAACTGTTCTTTCTCAAAAGGACCGGAAGGTTTGTTTTCTCCGGCAACCTGGCGGCCGGAGGGCACAATAACCGCAATGCCCTGGGCATCAAGCTTTTCAAGCTGTGTGACATTGGCGTACCCGCAGTCTGCCACGCTGATTTTTGGTTTTTTGCCCAAAGCTTCAGCCGATTGGTCGACTTGCTCCGCTAATTGATCCCAGTCATTACAGGCATTCGTGACTTCCATGTGGACGATAAGACCGTTTTTTCCATCTACATTACTTTGCACGTTAAAGCTGGTATGGGTGCCCTGAACGCTTTTCATAAGAGCGCTCTCAGGGTCGGTTCGGTTGATCCGACTGCTGCCTTCGGCATCCATCTGCTCGCAGAATTTTTGGATCTGGCTGCGTAGTTGCTCTTTATCCTGAAGTTCTTTTTTCATGGCTGTCAGTGACGCTTGTTCAGCCTCAGCCTGATCAGCATCTTCGCATTGCTCCAGCAATTGTTCGATGCGGATGTCGATCTCTCTGAGGAGCTTGTCAGCATGCTCACGGCTAAGCGTTTGCTTGTTGGCGGCATTGGCCCGGATCTTGGTACCATCGGTAAAAAGGGGTCGAGTAGCGCGAGGGAATTTCACCCTCACGCTCTCACAGATCCGTACGTGAACCTCTCGGCTCATACGGCTCTTATCGTCCAGCCGCTACAGGTTTAACTCCCATCTGCCAGTGGGCGAATAGTTGGGAATCTCGTCTTGCGATTTCTCCCAGCCAATAACCCGCTTTCCTTTGATGGATTGTAAACCTTTTGTATTTCCGCATCGCCCATCTTATCAATGTGCGATTCAAATGGTAGAAGGTTGGATAGAGCGCCGTCTTGTAGTACTTGCCATAGTAGTTGACCCATCCCCGGATTATTGGATTGTACTTCCGGGAAAGCTCTAGCAGTTCCTTGTCTGCGCGCCGATGCAGCTTCCATTTCCGCATCGTCTGGCGCATGGATTTGACCGCGTCATTACTCACCGCTGGATTGAATCCAACGAAGTGCTCTCCCAATCGATTCTTCGCTCCCCGGGGACGAAACGTATATCCCAGAAAATCGAATTTCTCGCTCGGATAACTTCCTCGTCTGCGATCATCCTTGCAGTAGACTATCTTCGTCTTCTCAGGATGAAGCTCCAGCCGGCATTCCGCTAGCCGTTTCCCAATCGCCTCTTTAAGCGCTTTTGCTTCTCCCTCCGACACGCAATGAAACACCGCATCGTCAGCATAACGCTCGAATGAAATCTCAGGATATTTTCGCTTCATCCATTCATCCAAAGCATAATGTAGAAAGAGATTCGCCAAAAGCGGGCTAATCACTCCTCCCTGCGGAGTTCCTTTATCCCGATTGATAAGTGTCCCGTCTTCCAACTGAGCAGGCGCTTTAAGCCATCTCTCTATGTAAAGCACGATCCACTTGCAATCGGTATGCTTCTTTACCGTACGCATCAAAAGCGCGTGGTCAAGGTTGTCAAAGAATCCGCGAATATCAAGATCGAGCACCCAGTCCCAGCGCCAACACCTTTCCCGCGCTACTCGAAGCGCCTCAATCGCTGATTTCTTCGGTCTGTACCCATAGGAGTCTTCGTGAAAATAAGGCTCCACCTTCGGTTCCAGATACATCTTCACAACCATCTGGGCAATGCGATCCGTTACCGTCGGTATTCCCAACGGACGCTTACCCCCACTTGCTTTCGGTATCTCTACCCTGCGTACTGCCGGAGGCAAGTAACTGCCTGAGGACATTCGATTCCAGAGCTTATAGAGGTTGTTCTTCAAATTTACCTCAAAGTCTTGAATCGATTCCCCATCCACTCCGCAAGCACCTTGATTCTCTCTTACCCGTTTGTAGGCTTCCCACACCACCTGTTTGGAAATCTCAAACGACTTTGCTTGACCCACTGATTCCTCCCACTGCTGGTTGATCAATCAGTCTTGCTAGACGATCTGACTCCTTCGCTCCATCCCCATTACAGAGACTTCAGCACTACTACAAGTCAGTCCGTCACTGCGCTTCGCTTC
>JBAXGK010000295.1:0-2782 GCA_037139435.1 Candidatus Omnitrophota bacterium
GTTATAAGTTGAACAATGTCAACTGGTTGTGATTTGTGACGTCCTCGTCGAGAGCGTCGCTTGCTGTAAGTGCTTGCGACAGCGGAAGTTTCTCGAACAGGGTAAGGCTCAAGATCTGTAGAATTGTGTAAAGGGACGGTTTCAGATCCAGACGTTTTTTGATAATGGCGACCAGTACGTAGACGGAGATGGCAGTCCAAATTTGTGTTTTCACGGCATTCTCGGATGTCCCGAAAAACGATTTGATTCTCAAGTGTTGTTTGATCCACTTGAAGAAAAGCTCGATCTGCCAACGACACTTGTAAAGCTTGGCGATTGTTAAGGCGTCCAGAAGAAAATTGTTCGTTAAAAACGTCAGCCGTTTGTTGTTCTCCGAGTCGTAGAATCGCACGAGCCGGAGTGTTTCCGGATAATCCTTGGCTGATTGGTAAATGGTCAGCGTGATGGTTTGATCGCATCTCAGACCTGTCGTTTTGTCCACGGGTCGCGAATAAAGCCTGCGATATTTGAGATTTGCTTTTGCTCGAATGACAAAAAACGCTTGGGATTGATGGAAGAGATAGAGTCTCGCAAAATCCAGATAGCCTCGATCCACGATATAGAAGGAGCCGGGCTCCGGGATCAAGTCGTCGAGAATATTGACGTCGTGGACTTTTCCCGAGGTGATTTCGATGAAAGACGGGATATTGCCGCGCAGATCCAAGAGGGTGTGAAGCTTGACGGCACCCTTGTTCTTTCGGAAATGCGCCCACGGGAATAACGCAAGACACAGATCGATCGTCGTGGCATCGAGCGCGTAAACGGTTTGCGCTAATTCGACGCCGAAAGGTTCTTTGAGATACAGGGTCCTGGCCGTATGGATTAATACTTGGGCGAAGTCGGCATAGATGTGCCAATCGCGATTCTCGTTGGCATCGGACAGAGTGCTCTTTGAGATCCTGCCGCGGATGCCCATGTGGTAAAGCTTGCGATGCATTGACCTGAGGCATGATTCGATATCGCGAAGGCTTTCCCTGAAGGTCAGCTGAGCGAAAGCCATGCACAGGAATTGATCCATACAAGAAAAGCTCTGGACCTTGTAATTGCCGTGGTAACGACGCACGCATTTTTGAAATTCGTAGACGGGCAGGAAGTCCATGACTTGCGAGAAAACGGTTTTGCCGGTGTTCATGAGTCGCTCCTTTGGTGGGAGCGCCAAAATAACACACGAGTGGATTCAAATCGATTAAAACCATTTGCCCTGTTAACATATTGAAAATCCTTAAGTTACGTAAACTGAACCATCAAACAACCGGACAGTAGTGAGCTCAAATAGCAGATTTTCTGAAGACGTTCAAGTCCTTTGCGGCTCGTCCAGGGGGTTGGACACTAGTTCCGAGAAAAAAGAACCTGGAGTCGGTCATGGAAATGGGGATCACGATCCAGCAGGTAAAGGCGGTTCTATTGGGTTTAAAAGTAACGGATTATTGCTCAGGTCCGGCAGAAGATCACGACCGGAAGGGAATACATGTTTGGGTTTTTGGTTCCAAGGTCAACGATGATGAAATTTATATTAAACTCTCCGACGATTTTCGCGGGGAACAGGCCAAGTGCCTATCGTTCCACAAGGCAGAGTTTCCTTTGAGAAAACCGTTTAAAGAGAGCGAAGGTGGAAAATGAAAAACATATTCTGTTCCGGTTGCGAGGAGAAAGTAAAAACGGATGTCGTGCAAAAGGAAGAAACTTTTACCGTGAAAGGGGAAAAGGTTTCTGTTCCTGTCTCGGTATTGGTCTGTTCCAAGTGCAAGAACGATCTTTTTGATGAGGAGCTTGATAGCGCTAATCTTGCGTCCGCTTACAACGAATATCGCAAGCAGCATAGCTTGCTTCTTCCGTCAAAGATCCGGGAGATACGGGAAAGATATGGCTTGAGCCAACGTTCTTTAGGCCGGTTGCTTGAATGGGGCGAAATTACTGTTAACCGTTATGAGACCGGAGAGATCCAGGACGCTGTTCATAACGAAGTATTGGAATTAATAGATAACCCCGAGAATATGAGAACTATTTTTGAAAAAAACATGCATCTTTTATCCCCTTCTGTGAGGGAAGGTTTAAAAAAGCGGATTGATGATATTGTTCAGAATACAGCCGCGGAACGGTTCGAACTCCACTTGAGCGACTATTTGCTCAAAGACCGGTCGATCGATGAATATTCAGGCTACAAGTCGTTTGACCTTGAAAAAATGCAACAGATGATCGTCTATTTGCTTAACCATGTGAAAAGCGTCTATAAGACGGCTATCAATAAGTATTTGTGGTACATGGATTTTCTATCCTTTAAGGAATATTCTGTTTCCATCAGCGGTTCGAGATATGTTCACCTTCCTTATGGGCCGGTGCCCGACAATTACGATATTATTCTGGACCTCATGCTTTCAAAGATGGTGGACAAGGAGGAAGTAGCATTTAAAGAGGACATCGTCGGCGAAAGATTTGTCGCGAAGGTGGCGCCTGATCTTGAGGATTTTGAAAAAGAAGAGATCAAGGTGATGGATCGCGTTATCAGCCATTTTTGCCATTTTAATGCGTCCCAGCTTTCGAAATATTCTCATAAGGAAAAGGCGTATATAGAGACACAGAACGGTGAAAAAATTTCTTACGAGTTATCAAAAGAGTTAACGCTGGATCTCGCATCATAAAAGGCTGTGCGATGAAACATAAATACTGCATTCATTGCGGGAAAGACCACGTAGTAGAAAATAATAAGCACGATGGCTTGCGGAAAGCACCAAAAAGCCTGGCC
>JBAXGK010000296.1:0-2782 GCA_037139435.1 Candidatus Omnitrophota bacterium
CGCGATGCCTCAAAAGCCCGGGCCTCCTCCCCCGCTGCCGTTTTCTCGATCAACCGGATCCGGTCGACCTGAAGCCTTGCCTGCGCCTTTGGAGATGCCGGCTCAAAATTGAGGCTCCCCGTAAGAACCGTTAGGGCGTCGCCCTTTTTCCGTTCGCCCACGAGCATCCCGATGCCCATGAACACATCCCGGATCGCAACATTCACAAGTCCACCGCCCTTTTCAAACGGATATTGGATATCCTCCACTATGATCGTTGCCGCCGACGCCTTCGCTCCCGGAGAGAAGCAGATCAAAGCTCCTGCCCCCAGCGCGATCATGGCTAGAAGCCCCGCCATCCAGATCATTTTCATGATGTCTCCTTTATTTCTTTTAGGAGACGCTGTTTATCGGCTAGCGATTTCTGCCGCCCCTGCTCGTTTTGATTCCCTTTCAAAAACCACTCAACCTGTTCAAGCGCCTTGTCGAATTGACCTGTTTTTTCGTAGAGCCTGATAAGCGATGTTCTGGAGGGAGAGGCTACCGCAGAGTTGCCATATTCTTGGGCGATCGCATTAAAAAGGGCTATCGCCCTTGAAAAATCCTGGGCTTTCTCGTAGGCATAAGCTGCGTGCTCCTTCGCAACGCGCTCATCTAACCGCCGCACAGCTTCTTCATATCTCGCATCGTAGCCCATCGAATCAGTCGAAAAAAAACAAATGAAAAATAATACAAAAACCCAGCAGATCATTTTCCGGTCTTTAATTTTCATCGTCCAACTCCGATTTAAATTTTAAAATATCAACTCTATAAATTCCATCAACAAGCTCCACGGAACCATCCTGCCGGTTGACGTCCAGGAAATTCGCTGTTTCTGTAAAATCATTAGCTTTCAAAGCTAACTCTCTCATGAACAGGCTTGTTTTTCGGGCGATCTCGCGCGCTTCGGGGCTGGCGTATTCAAAGGATGGGTCATAGCTGAAATCACTATGATCCGCTCCGGAAATTTCGATATTGTACTGGTTTTGGAGCGCCGTGACCTTCCCGTTTGTATCCGTGACCTGAAACTCTCGATGCTCAAGAAAGGGCACCGCAACGCCAGACTTTACACCGCGCACTCGGATGAGCGTCTGCAGAAAGGGATCATTGATGACCCCATCTCCCACATACGGCCCTTCATAAACGACGAGCGTCTTGATCCGGGAACGGTATGCGTCTGGCATATGCTCCAGGGCTTCGATCATAGGCTGAAAGTTGCCCGAATGAGCAAAATGGGTGAACTTCATATTAGGATCGAGACCAAACTCCCGCTGATTCAACTCGATGAGATCAAAATAGTTTACGAGCTCCCTTTCGATCTCGTCGCGCATAAAGTTACATCCGAACCAGGTATCGGCCATCCACCGAAACACATTACCGACAAGCCCCGTTTCCTCATAAAGCGTCACGGGCAAAGACCCCGTTGTCAGTATATTCCCGTGCCGGTCCCGAGCCATGTTGCCACTCGCGTCAAAAAGCACGATGCCAGGCGTACCGCTCCTCGCTTGATCAGCCGTAAGATCATTGATGAAATCCATCATCCAGCCAGGAACAGCATCCGGTAATTGATGGGTATTCCAAAATCCATTGCCGAATGTAAATCCCACCAGCTGGGCTACGGATTCGGGAGAAAGATTTGCATTAAAATCGTAAAAGAGCTGGTTCAGATCTTGCAGGTCCGGCGCGATCGAAAAATCAAACGTGAACCGCCCGTCTGCCGTTAGATAATTGGAGATCCCGAGTTGATAATTGGTGAACTCAATAGCCCCCGACGCATTCACCGACAGGCGCCCGTATGTTTCTCCGCTCCAATCCCGGAACAGGATCTCCCGAACCCGTCCGTTGGGATCAAGAAGATCCCGACGCACCGTTCCATCAGGCATTCGTTCTTCGACAATCACCTGGGTGATCCGTCCAGCAGCATCGACCTCCCAGCGGATAAAGCGAGGCCTGCGGCCATCCGAGTACTCCTCATAAATCGCACGGATCTCAAGCCGAGTCCCGTTGGGAACATAAATAAAATTTATCGTCTTGCCATTTTTCGCAAGCTTCAATAGCTTCGCGGACTCTCCTTCATAGATAATATCATCGGCAACAGGCATTCCCCGCTCGATCCACTGGCTCAGGCTCTCTCCGGCACCTGTAAACTCCTGTAATGTCTCTCGCGTAAAAAGAGAGATCGCGTACTGTTCGATGCCTTCCTCAAAACCAAGCTTACAAATTGAGTCAAAAAGCTCGACCAATTTAACGGGCTCCAAAGAATGATAAATAGATTCATCCACGGATTTTATGAGACTGTCCACAATGCTGAACCGCGTCGGTGAGGCTATAAAGTCCCCGAAAAGACCCGCGACGATCCTACTGGAAAAAGAACCGAGAAGCGACTCATCAAGACCCCACTGGTCCATCAGAAATTCTGCGCTCAAAGAGAGAACACCCCCTAAAGTCTCCCGACTCAAAATAGCATCTTTGATCGAATCGAAGATTCCGGAAGGATTAAAGTTGATGGAACCGCTCCCCAGGAAAGACCCGACAATATTCCCGGTGATAGCGGCGATCGGAGATCCTAATAATTGCGCCAAACGCGGGTTGAGGCCCAGGGATCGACTTATAAGTTCGAGGCCACCCATGGTGAACTGAGATGCGATTTGGGGAGCGATCTGGAGAAGACCGGATTTGAGGGTGAGATTCGGATCAAAAAATGCCGCTAAGCTCTGGGTTGTAACAAGAGAAACCACGTTCGCGAATGGCGGCGCGAGCCCCA
>JBAXGK010000297.1:0-2760 GCA_037139435.1 Candidatus Omnitrophota bacterium
CCCCCGGAAGTGATACTTCCGCTTCTCCGAGCCGCGCCAAAAGCGGCCCCAGCACGCATACGGACGCGCGCATGGTCTTCACAAGCTTGTAGGGCGCGAGCGGCTTCAGATTCTTGCCCGGCTTTACTTTCAAACAACCGTTCTCAAGGATCGCCTTCGCCCCCAGCGAACGAAGAATTTTCACCATCGTGTGAACGTCCCAGAGTGACGGAACGTTCGTGATCACGGACTCTTCTTCGGAAAGAAGCGCCGCCGACATGATCGGCAGCACAGCGTTCTTGGATCCGGAAACATCGACCTCTCCCTTGAGCCGGTTTCCGCCCTGAATAATGATTTTATCCATACAAAATTATGAATGCCTCTGGGCCGTTACGACCCGCTGAACCTGCAAATGGTCATTGAAACGCTGAATGTTATCATAACCCGCTTCTTGAAGCCACTTTGAAACCTTGTCCGCCTGGCCTTGCCCTACTTCCAAGGCAAGCCGCCCCCCGTGATTCAAATGGTCTTTGGCTTCAAGAATGATCTTCCGGTAATAGTCCAAACCGTCTTTCCCACCGTCCAGGGCTCGCCTGGGCTCAAATCTGAGCTCTTCCTGGACCTCTGTCCAATCCTCTTCCGATAAATAAGGCGGATTCGAGACGATCAGGTCCCACTTTTCATCGATAGAAAACGGCTCAAACAGATCGCCCCGGACCAGCTTCGCACGATCTTCCAACGCGTAGCACTTCAGGTTCTTCTGGGCCACTTCAAGCGCCTCTCCGGAGATATCCAGAAGTGTTCCGTGAGCCATCTTCAAAGTGCGCAGGATCGCGACAGCAATGGCGCCGGAACCTGTCCCTATATCTAAAAATGAAAAACTTTTTTCGACCTCGTCGCCGAAGGATTTCAAAACCTGCTCGACCAGAATTTCGGTCTCAGGTCGCGGGATGAGGCACCGCTCATCCACATACAAGGTTTCCTGCCAAAAATCCGCTTCGTTCATAAGATAGGCGAGCGGTATTCTTTTCAGCCTCTTTTCAAGAAGCGTCAAGAACCGTTCGCGAACACCCGACGCGATAAGTTCATGCTCCTCTAAATAGATCCCGGAGCGCGAACAGCCCAAAAGCTTCATCAAGGCTCGCTCGCATTCTTCTTGAGCCTCCTCAATACCGGCTCGCAAAAGTTCCGCGCGTCCCCAGGCGATCAATTCGAGAAGTTCGCCATTCTTCAGTTTTTTCGAGCAACTCATAGCGTCGTGAGAAGACGAACCTTTTCATCTTCAGCCAACGCCTCAACAACAGGATCGAGTTTCCCGTCCAAGATCTGGTTCAAGCTGTGAAGCGTGAGCCCGATCCGGTGATCCGTCACGCGATTATCTGGATAATTATAAGTTCGGATCTTGCCCGATCGATCGCCCGAACCGATCTGCGCCTTGCGATTCTTGGCGACTTCGGCTTCCGCAAGAGCGCGACGGAAATCAAAGATCTTCGCGCGTAAAATACGCATCGCCTTCACTTTGTTCTTTTGTTGGGACCTCTCATCCTGACACGCGACCACAAAACCCGTCGGCATGTGCGTAATGCGCACCGCGGATTCGGTCTTGTTCACATGCTGACCGCCAGCTCCCGAGGCTCGGTAGACATCGATCCGGAGGTCGTCCAAGTTGATCTCGATCTCTTCTTCTTCGACATCGGGCAACACCGCCACCGTGACTGCCGAGGTGTGGATGCGTCCGCTGGCCTCGGTCTTCGGCACACGCTGCACGCGATGGATCCCGCTTTCATATTTGAAATAGCCGAAAACATGGTCCCCGGTAACGCCGAAAATGATCTCTTTGAATCCACCGATCCCCGTGGGATTCGTATCCATGGTCTCGATCCGCAAGCCGTGATTTCCCGCGTACATGCTGTACATGCGAAAAAGGTCCGCCACAAAAAGCGCCGCTTCTTCCCCTCCCGTCCCGGCGCGAACCTCCACGATCACATCGCGCGCCGCATCCGGCTGCATATCCCTTAGAAAAAGCTCCTCGAGTTTATTTTCCCGTTCTTTCTGCTCATCCTCGAGTGTTTTCAGTTCTTCGGTGATCAGACCTTTCATGGCCTCATCGCCGTGGCTATCACCATAGCTTTGCTTCAGGCCAACGACCTCCCGCTCCGTTTTCTTGTATTTTTCAAAGAGTTCCATGATCGGCCGGAGCAGAGACATTTCCTTGCTCAGAGCCTGAAACTTGCTCCGGGCGGTGTCCGGGCTTGAGAGCAAAGCCTCGAGCTCCCTAAACCTGGCCTCTGTTTTTTCTAGACGTTCACGGATTCTCATGATTTTCAGTTCGACGCGCAACGTTTTAGCCATAAGCCTTTCGTTGCGCGTTGATCGTTGACCGTTGCGCGCAATTATTTTCCTTCCGCCTGGACCTTAGCTTTCAAGGCCTGGAGTTTTTCTTTCCGGGCATCTTCGGAGAACTTGAGTTTTACCGGCATCTTGGGCATCACCTTCGTCGCTTTCTTGTTGACGGCCACGCGATCCTGGAACTTCTTCTTAAACCGGTCAATGCGTCCGGCAGTGTCCAGGATCTTCTGCTTGCCCGTAAAGAACGGGTGACAGCTTGAGCAAATATCCACTCGCATCTGGGGCATCACGCTGCGGGTCTCGATCGAGTTGCCACAGGCGCACTGGATGGTGGAAGGGCCGTATTTCGGATGAATATCTTTTTTCATTTTGTTACTCCTTTACTTTATTCATGCTGATAAGAAAATCAGCGTTGGATTTGGTTTTTTTAAG
>JBAXGK010000298.1:0-2754 GCA_037139435.1 Candidatus Omnitrophota bacterium
CTTCCGTCTTCCATTGTTCTTCCGTGAACACAAACAAACATTGATCAAGACCGCGAGTAATGAAGAAGCGTTCCACATAGCGTTCCTTAAAGATCTCGCGGAACTTGGCGGGGATCATCACGCGGCTTTTTGTATCGATCACATGTTCGAACTCACCGTAAAACATGGATTTTCTTTCCTTTCAGGGTTCCCACTATCTACCACTTTGCCCCACTTTATTATCGGCGGTAGTATATATTTCCCTTAATAGCGTGTCAACATTCTTTTTAATTGGGAATCCGTTAAGGAAGAGCACACCCTCCCCCAGGGTATTCTCTATAGGGGATCTAAAGGGCAAGAGACACTAAAAGGCTGGTCTCAAGGCAGAAATAGACTCTCAAATCGTTGATCTACGGGGGTTAAAAGACGAGAAGGGTGGGAAAGGAAGAAAACTAGCTTTCGATGTAGAGAATGCGAGAGCAGTTCTCGCAAACAATGATCTGCTCACCAAGCCGAATTTCATTGAGAAGCTGAGGACGTAACTTCATCTGGCATGCAGCACACACTTCACCGCTCACGACGGCAAGAGCAAGCCCCTGTTTTTTCAGAGCGATCCGACTGTAAAGCTCTCCAAGCTCGGGCGGTAATTGCGCCACGGATTCTTCGCGTTGTTTTTTTAGATCCGATAGGCGCCCCTGCAACGTTTTTTCTTGACCGGCCATTTCATTATCCCGGTCTTGAAAAGCTTTCGTAACGGATGCGAGCTTCTCTTTTTCTTTGCGAGCCTCTTCTTTCGCGGCATCCACTTCATCCAGTATGTGGATGATCCCCTCTTCAAGAAGCGAATTATCGGCCTTGAGAGAAGCGATCTCTTGCTGGAGTGCGCCGTACTCCTTGTTCGTTTTCACCTGGGAGAGCTGCCCGTCGAGCTTTTTAATCTGAAGTTCTTTTTGCGAAAGTTCCAGCTCTCGATCTTTTAATTTTACCTGAATATCCTTGAGAGATTTCTCTAGCTCATTCAGACGGATCTTCTCGAGCTCCAGCTCAGATTTGAGTTGGGCCCGCTCGGAAGGGATTTCTTCCAGCCGGACATGGGCGTGATGGATCTCACTGTCCAATTGCTGGGCTTTTTTCAGGACATCAAGGTTCTGGGTAATAGGGCTTGCCATAAGTAGTTGGGATTATAGAAGAGATGGCAGACACCATCAAGGACGAAATACAAAAAGCTAGGCCGGAAGACAACCTTCAAACCCGATGCAAAGCCAGAGACAATTCGGTAAGGCTCGCGATTTCCTGTGACGTCAAACGAGCGTTTTGCAAAAAACTCCCTGGGGAGGCATACCTGGGAGGAAATGCGTCTTCCACTTGAACGGGGTTGATAACATGCACCGAGGAAGGAATCCATTTGCAGAGCCGGACATTGACCTTTTCCCCTTCCGCGCCACAAAAACCTGCGTATTCAAAAAAGCTCAGGCGATCGCTGAAGCCATTCATCCTCAAGATCTGCTGGCGGTCCAATTCCGGATAGAACAGATAGAGCACCGCATCGCTAGGCATAAGCATCCAAAGTTTCTTGATCTCCTGCTTCAATTCTTCGACTGTATAATCCCGCATTGACCGATAAAAAATGCGCGCCCAAACTTGCGCATCCTTGCTTTTAAAAAGGAACGGGGTGCCGTTTACATCTTCGAGAATTACTTTATCGGCATGAAGTTCCTGGATCGACAGACGGATCGATTGAAAGATCTCCTGCCTCGCAACGCGCTCCTGAGTGGCGATCATCGCGACACCTCGGCGAGAGTACGGGCCTGCTTAGACGGAAACATCGAGCTCCCACCACCCGGCTTGGGGCATGAGCTCCCCGCCTGCGTTTTTCTTTCTAAAGCGTCGATCCATCCGGCCAAGATGAACTTCTGGAGATTGGGTCTTGCATTCCAAGGCTGATATTTTAACGGCTCCGTGTGAAGGGCCGCTGAAAAATGCCTCGTAGGATCCGCGAGGTCCACCCACCCTAACCAACCAAGCGGAGCCTCAAGATGTTGGGACACAAAATCTGAGAACCGATCAAAGGCCATGACTCCCTTGGCCTCCTCGACCTTGCCGGACAAGGTGATGTAAAATTCGAGTTGGGGATTAAGCGCGAGACCGACCTTCATCATTTTGTAACCTTCCGTCAGGGACTCCGCCGTCGGCTTTAAGAGCAGCACCCATTTATCGAGCAAAGTCACAGCCTTTTCAAAATGAAGGAGATGACGATACTCAAAATCCAGGAAGATATCCCGGCTATGAAGCACTCCCTCGGTTCGAGGCAATAAGGGCCCGTTGATAAGATCACGAAGCTCATCCCAATAGAGACAATATCGGTCCAGATGGTTCCCAAACGATTCCGGCATACCTTTCCCGGGGCTTGAAGGAACCTTTGTCTGACGCGATAGAACGCTGAGAAGTGAGCAGGCTTTATCCGGAGAGGCGATCTGTGTCGCAAAGAACGTGTTCAGAAGGAGCGAATCGCCATCGCAGTCCGGACTCGAAACCCCCAACACCTGAACCTCGGGAGAGCGCTGAACCGGAACCTCTTCGGAAGCCACGCTAAAAAGAGGCGAGATATCCTTCAACCCACGAACGAGTTTCTTAGGATTTTCCATGATCAGGCAAACTCCATGTAAGAATCGACGCCACCGTAGGCATTTTCCTTCTGCACAGGCTGATGGGGATCCACCTGCCACTCCCCATCCACAATGAACTTGTACCGGAACGTCTTGAGCTCCACCGGAA
>JBAXGK010000299.1:0-2730 GCA_037139435.1 Candidatus Omnitrophota bacterium
GATCAGGCGACGGGGACAAACTGTTCCTGGGCGGCTTGCCAAAGCTGACGGGCCAGGTCTTTCCGCTGACCCGATCTTACCGGCCTATCGCCAAAAACAAAGCGTGCCTTAAAGGTCTTCATCCGGAGCAGGTCCTTCAAGTGCGGCATGAATTCCATATCGCCCCACCAGCAAACGGACCGGCTAGCCGGAGCCTCTTCCCGGGGCGTACGATAGAAGATCGTAACAAAATGGACAGGATAGAGCCTGTCGGCGGCCGATCTAAAAAGCGCCGCATTAAAAGGAAGAATGCCGGTCCCCGCGCTACTGGTTCCTTCCGGAAAGAACAGCACCCCTTTCCGCCCCTCGAACGCCTCTTCGATCTCCCGGTTGACCCGGATCGCGGATCTGGCATCGTCCCGGTCAATAAAAATGCAATCGAACGCTTTGATGACGCGCCCCAGGAAAGGCCATTCCTCGACTTCGCTCTTGGCAATAAAAACAGCGTCCAGCCGGGTCGCCAGGGCGATGATATCGACATAGCTCAAATGGTTACTTATGATGACATAGGGGGACTCCGGCGGCGTCCCGCGAACGGTGATGCGCATTCCAAGCACGGCGGCCGAAGCCCGGGCCCAGAACCTGAAAACGATCTTCCGCCAGCGCCAGCCGGCCACCGGAGGAAGGAGACGTCTGAAAAGAATTAGGAAATAGGTCAAAGCGAGCACGGAAAAGATCAAAACGATGCGGATCCAAGCGCGCATTGAACCCAGGATGCCTGCCCCGAGGCCCTCCGCTTCAGCGGGAGAAGAAATCAAAGGTCTTTTCATCAAGGTCATCCATGGAAAGAAGGGTGAGAAAATCGATAGTGCCGAACGCACGATCGAGCGCAGGCTCACTGCAAATCTTCGCTCCGAAATTCAGATAAGCCCTGAGCAGGCGCGGGATCCCAGTTTTCCTGAAAGCCTGCGCCATCTCGGGATATTCCCCGCAAGCATAATCGGGACGCGCGCACAAAAAAACTTCGGGATGAACGTACCCGTGAGAACACAGATAGTCAAAAACGCGCCATCCTTCATGGAAATCCTGTTCCGCAAGCGATGTGCAGCCAAAAAGAAACCTTTTTTCTTTCATTTCGAGATATCTCATGAGCCCCTTCCATAGAAGAAAAAGAACCTTGATGTTCCGGTGGCTTTTTTCAATACACGCGCGTCCGATCTCGACCCCGTCTTTCTGAAACTTTTCCGGAAATCTTGAGAAATCAAACTCTGTAGCCGAATAAAACCCAATGTTCTGTCGCGCCATTTCGAGCGTTTGCAAGCGATAGGTCCCTACCGGCTTACCCGTCGCATTTTCATAAATAACAAGATGATCGCAAAAACGGTCGAAACGGTCTTCGTCTTTTCCCGAAAGATGCGACTCCAGCAATCCTTCGCTCATCTCAAGATTAAAAACCCTGTATCTTAAACGTAGCACCCCATCGAGCTCCGGGGAATCCCCGTTTAAAAAACGGGTGTAAAAGCCTTTATGCTCAGAAGCGGCAACGAGGTCCGAACGAGTCTCGGCGCTTACGATCTGTTCTTGAATAACATTCATACACACCTCACCAGGGCTGGGTTTTCAAAAAGTTCGTTCCGTCGAGTAAAAGGCACTTTTCCATTAAGCTTCTCCTCTCGGTATTGCCCGTCCGCCAAATTGCACAGATATTTCAGATATTTCTCAACAGCCTCAAAAGTACCTCCTTCCGCGTCTGGGAAATCGTCATGAGAAACTTTAGGAGAAAACGCAGTAAGGCATTTAATATCCAGCATGCGCGCCGCAATAAACCCGAGGAGTCCCACCGGCCCCGGCGTGTCGATGACGATCTGGTCCGGATTCCACTTTTCGATCACTGAAAGCGCCCCGAGCACAGAAGGGATCCTGAGTGAGGAAAAACCAAAAAACCGTTTCCGGAGAATTCCTACCATCGGAAGGTCCAACGCCCCGGGGCAACCCAGTGGTCTTTTCGGGCTAGAACAGACAGCCACTCTGACGGAAGGGCCTCCGGAAAGATCCCGCCTGAAGGTGAACTTATCCAGATCCTGCCGCGACTTTACGGCATCCGAGAACCAAAGGGTCCTTGCCGGAGCGTCGGTCGTTTTTACCGGACATTCTCCGCTGAACTCCAGGTCTTCCAGCAATCTCTTGTTATGATTCAACAACCGGAGCGCGGCAAAGAAAGGCGCTCCGAGAAATGTGGTCGCGAGGATGCTTTTTTTCAACCAACGGGCTTTCCCCTCGCGCCCTTGTTTTGCGCCCAACGCTTGGATCATGTTCCGGACGATCTCGTCGAGCAGAACCGTCAATTGTTTATAAACAAGATCGATCCGTTGCCCGGAGGAAAGAGGGTCGTTCAGGAAGTGACCCCGGAAAATTCCGGCAAAGAAGGCGCCGAGGACCTTGTGAAAATTCCTCGGACTTCGTAAAAGGAAAAAGGAGAGAACGCGAAGCCATCCGCCGTGGGATCCGTCTCCCCGGAGCATCTCACCAATTTTTCGGGAAATGAACGCGGGACCTTTTTTCCCTGCGAGATCGCCATAGGCGTGCCCCCCGATCAGAATAAAACTGAGCGCCATGGACTTATAATCGTGGTGGCGGCCAAATCCGAATGTCTTTTTATCGCGAAGAGATTTCAGGAAATCATGCTTCGTCCTGCCCGGAGCGATCGTGAAGGTATCCCCGATAAAAAGACCGGCGTGGTCGTCGGACCCT
>JBAXGK010000300.1:0-2729 GCA_037139435.1 Candidatus Omnitrophota bacterium
CCTCGGACAACTTGACATGGACAGGGACCGTCAGCAACTGGATCCCATTTGCCGACTTGATCCGATTTCTATTTCGCCAACCTTCCTTATCGTACTGCACATCGTCATAGATGACAAAAACGTCGCTTCGGGACATCTGTTCAAAAAAACCAAGCCACGGAAGATAGCCGGGCTGAAGAATACCAATGATCATGATCTATTGAACCTCTTTATTATCGTCTACGATACAGCCTTTTGAATCTTGAACGTCAAGACTGCTAACGCGCTGCCGCCTTCTTTTTTCAGCGGTGTTAACAATTTTCCAATAATTATGCTTCCAAGAACGATATTTCCAATCCGGACAATTCTTACAAAGCTCCAGTTGGCTGCCGCTTCGGGCTAGATGCATCTTGCGATAGTGTTTGAATCCCTTGCCATGCCATATTTCGCGAATGCTTTTTTCATGGACGTTCCCCATGTCAGTCCGTCCGGCGATATCGAAGCCGCAAACGGAAACTTTCCCTCGCGAATCAATGTTCAAACGCTCAAACAGAAACGGGCACGGGATGGAAAGTTCGGGAGGCAAATACGGAGTTGTATTGGCCGAATTTCCGGGATCGTTTATCGCCCAGGTCAGATACTTTCGTCGCTGAAAATCGTCGACGATTTTTTCCCAGAAGGCCGCAACCCGGTCGATATCGACCCCCTTCTGATCCACGCCGCTCGCAATGATCTTGGTCGGACTTTTTCTCTGATCGCGAAGCTCGATCATCCGCCTCACATTTGTAAGAAGGACAGCCCATTTTAAGCCCTTTCGGAGCCGCTCGTAGCTCCTTTTGTCTGCTGCGTCAACGCTGAATTCAACCATGTCGATCTTGGCAGCCAAAAGCTTCGGGGCAACTTCTTCGGTAAGCATCGAGCCGTTGGTGATCAGGCCAACCTTAGCGCCTACTTTCTTAGCATACGCTATGAGCTCGACAGCATGAGGGTGAAGCATCGGCTCTCCTCCTCCGGATATCCGAACCCAAGCATTGTGCTGACCGCACTGGTCCGCGATGATCTTGAACGTTTCGTCCTTCATTAAAAGCTGGCCTTTGTAATCACTCCTGATATCGGAATTGGTATAGGGACAACTTGGACAACGAGCATTGCAAACATAGCTCAACCCGACCACACACATCATCGGAAACTTTTCAGCATTCTTACGTATCTTGTAGATTAACGCCCTATGCCGGATCTTCATGGAATCTCCGTTTCATGTTCGTTATCACGAACCCAACACCCACATTCAAGACTCTTCCAGAATCGATCCGGAAGCCCAACTGAGCGACAACGGTCCCTGACCTCATCGATCGGATAAGAAGCACGGCAAAAGCTGACGTGCCACTCCGACGTATCCACGAGTGCATAGGCTGCCCCGGAAGCCCCATCCCTGGGCAAGCCGCAACCGCCGGGGTTAACGATCAATCGCCTTCTGTTCTGGTCCGAATGAATAAATGGTTTGTGGGAATGTCCAAAAAAATACGCACCACTCGGCAATCCGGAACTCTCCCAAAACGTATCACGGCCATTTACAGGATCTTTCAAAGAACCATGAAATAAATGGCACAAACGGCCGTCCACCGCCACATCGACTTGGACCGGCAGACACTCCAAAAAATGTTGTGTCTCAGCTTTGAGAAATCTTCGTTGAACTAAGATAGCTATATCCGCACTTTCGCTGCCCGTCGAGAGGCCTTCTTTCAGAAGCACTTGATCGTGATTCCCCATTACACAGGTTAGGGTCTCGAGGGACGCCAAAAGCTCCACGGTTTCGTTCAGAAAAGGGAAATAGCCCGCAACATCACCAAGGCAGAAGATCTTGTCGACTAGACCTACCTGATTCAGAACTGCCTGAAGCGCAGGATAGTTTCCGTGGATATCTGACAAGAGCAAGAGCTTCATCCAAACTTAACGCTATCTTCAATGTAACGAGAACAGCGTCCCTTTTTAATTTGTGGCACGATCGTTTTTCTTCCAAGAACAAAACTCTGGACGGCCATAAGAGCCTCATTGAACCCGAACCGGGCCTTAATCGAAACGGATGAAGAAAACCTCGGGTTCACATCGATAAGATAATAAGCCCCACCTCTGCGGCGAAATTGGAAATTTGTCGGCCCAATGACTCGTAACAGCCGGGCAATCTCGGCAGCAATCCGAGAAAGATTTTGGTTTGTAACCGTCCACGCCTCAAACGTACTTCCATAATTTAATTTGCGTTTTAAGATTAAAGGAACCGTGGTGGTTTTGTCTCTAAAGCCAAATACGCTCACCGTGAATTCGACACTTTCGCTACCGATCCTACGTTGCAATAGGTACTTCTTTGAATCGATCTTTTTCTTCCAAAAGTCAAAATCCGCCATACTGTCAACCGCATAAATCCCCTTCCCAGCCATTCCACTTCTTGGCTTCAAAAGACCGCGAAACCGTCCGCAAACCACTGAGCGGATTCCATCAGCATCCGCTGGCCACGTCGCCGGAGTAACAATATGATGCTGTTTGGCAAATTGATACAGCGCAAGTTTGTCAAACCCCAACGTGAGTGCACACTCGGAGTTCAGCATGATAAAAGCGCTGACGAGACGTCTGAACGTTTTCCGGTTTCTTCGGAAAGCTTTGACGTCCTGCTCGATACCGGGCAATACAATATCGATCTTTTCCTTGCGACAGATAGAAACAAGTCTGGAGACCCATGCTGAGTCCGTCACGCG
>JBAXGK010000301.1:0-2720 GCA_037139435.1 Candidatus Omnitrophota bacterium
GTCAACGATTCGGCCTAAATGTCTCTACGGTAAGATTTAATATGACGCAACTCGCAAGACGTTATTTCCTTTGCCTCGGGGCGGGTTTTCCGTATAATACCGCCTCCATTAATCCACATACGAGAGAGGGTGAATCATAGTGTTAAAAGTCGACGTTGGAAATCACGAGCCGCTTGAACGGGCCCTGAAGCGCCTGAAGAAGAAGCTGGAACGCGAAGGGATCATGAAGATCCTGAAGGCGCGGAAGAATTACGAAAAGCCCAGCGAGAAGAGGCGTCGTAAGTCCCGCATGAACAAATCCCGCAAAAATTTCTAGTCGGGGTTTTCTTCAGATTAATTTTCCTTGTTAGTATCCAAAGGGGGCAGTCTCTTTTAATTTAGAGAGACCGCCCCTTTCTTTTTTTGTTCCCATGAGGGTTGAAAGGGACTGCCCCAATTTCCAGCGCGTGGAAGTTGATAAGTATCGGGACCGCCCCCTTTCTTTTTCAGTAAAGTGGAAATGCGTTTCTTCTTTTGATATGATGCAGGCCTAAGGTATGAGCCTGTGAATAGCGAAAGGGCGATGGAACTCCCAAAATTATGACAGCAAAATATCAAGGTTTTCCCGGGATGGAGGACATTCTTCCCGGTGAGATCGAAAAATGGCAATGGATCGAAGAAAAATCCCGCATTTTCTTCGATGCCGCCGGATTCAAAGAAATACGCACGCCTCTTCTGGAACCCACCGAACTTTTTGTCCGCTCCATCGGTGCCGCGAGCGATATCGTCCATAAAGAGATGTTCTCCTTTAAAGATCGTGGAGAGAGGGATATGACGCTTCGTCCCGAGATGACCGCGTCGGTCGCGCGCTCCGTCGTGGAAAAAGGCCTCCTTAAAACTTCGAAGTCTCTCCGTCTTTATTACATGGGACCCATGTTCCGTGCCGAGCGTCCCCAGGCGGGCCGCAAGCGCCAGTTCCATCAGATCGGTGCTGAGATCATCAATGAAGATACCGTCACCGATATTGAAATCATCACGCTCCTTTATAAGTTCCTTCAATACGCGGGCTTGAAGGACATCCGGTTGAACCTAAACGATCTCGGCGAAGACGAAGACCGCGCGAAGGTCCGCGCATCGCTTACCGAGTATTTTTCCAAAGAAAAAGGGAAGCTATGTAAGGATTGCGAGTGGCGGCTTGAGAAGAATGTTCTCCGCGTGTTCGACTGCAAGGTCCATGACTGCCAGCCGGTGATCAATAAGGCTCCCTGGGAGGATTTCTTTCCGTTAAGTGACCGCTTCAAGGAGCTAGGCGCGAAGCTGGAGGCTCAGGGCATTCCTTATCATGTAAACCGGCGCCTTGTGCGCGGTCTTGATTATTACAACGGCGTTGTGTTTGAGATCACGGCTGAAGGCCTCGGAGCTCAAAATGCCGTGGCGGGCGGTGGGCGTTATAATAATCTCTATCAGGAGCTCGGCGGCATCGCAACGCCCTGCACGGGATTTAGCATTGGGGTGGAACGGCTCCTGACAGCGATCGAGGCGCAGGATCCAAAAGCTTTTGAGGCTCTTCGCTTGCGAAAAGTCTATTTAGCGCCGCTCGAAGACCGTGCGGAGATTTTAAATCTTTGCCGGGACAAGGCTGTTTTGTTGCGCGAAGCAGGAGCCCGGCCCGAGATGTCACACGGCGTTTTTTCACTGAGCCAGCATTTGAAGAAAGCGAATCAGCTGGGGCTTCGTTTTATGGTGATCGTTGGGCCGGATGAACTCGCGAAGAAAATCGTCGTGGTCAAAGACCTTGAGAAAAGAGAGCAAGTAGAAGTCAGTGTCGAACAGATCATGAGCCATTTAAAAAAGGTGATGAACTTATGCTGAGAACGATGACATGCGGTGAGTTGGATAAGAGTTTTATCGGAAAAGAAGAGATCCTGGCGGGTTGGGTGGATACCCGTCGTGATCATGGAAATCTGATCTTTGTGGATCTTCGCGATCGTTGGGGGATCACGCAGATCGTTTTTAATCCGCAGACTAATCCCGAGATGCACAAAAAAGCGGAATCCTTGCGCTCGGAGTTCGTGATCCGCGTCAAAGGAAAGGTCGGAGGTCGTCCCTCTGGCACCGTCAATAGCAAGATCCCGACAGGAGAGATCGAACTTCAGGCGGAGGAACTTGAGATCCTGAACACTTGTCAGCCGCTACCCTTCGAGCTCGAAGAGAAGAGCGTGGGCGAAGAGCTTCGTCTCCAATACCGTTTTCTCGATCTCCGCCGCCGCGAGATGGTGGAAAATCTTACGTTTCGCCACCGCGTGCTCAAGCTTGTTCATGAGTATCTGGATAAGCAGCGCTTTATCGAGGTCGAAACGCCGTATCTGACAAAAAGTACCCCCGAGGGAGCGCGCGACTTTTTGGTTCCATCGCGACTGACCCAGGGGACATTTTATGCGCTTCCGCAGTCGCCACAGCTTTTCAAACAGCTTCTCATGGTGTCAGGCTATGACCGTTATTATCAGATCGCGCGTTGTTTCCGGGACGAGGATCTCCGCAAAGACCGCCAGCCTGAGCATACCCAGATCGATCTTGAAATGTCCTTTATCGGCGAAGAGGACATTATGGGAGTCGTGGAGGGCATGATCTCGCATATTTTCAAGCATGCCAAAAAGATCGACATACAGCTTCCGTTGCGGCGTATGAGCTATCAGGAAGCGATGGAAAAATATGGCTGTGACAAACCGGACCTTCGCTAC
>JBAXGK010000302.1:0-2718 GCA_037139435.1 Candidatus Omnitrophota bacterium
AGGCCTGGGTTGGTGGTGATGATGACTCAATCGTATTGGTTCTACGCCGCCATCTTGGCGGCCAGCCATCCCGGCGGCGCCAAGGATTCGGCGTCGAAGTGGTCATTCCAATCATTGGTTTGGGTACGCCTGACGATGTCAGCCAGGGCGGTTTCAATTTCACGCTGGCCAATGGCGGGACGAAATATCTGGCGCTGATGTTGGGTCAGCATCTCGGGGCTCAGGCCGTGGATGCGGCGAAGATCCTTGCCGAAGGGCTTCCTGCCGGGGAATGGTTTATTACGGCCCCTTCGGATAATGTTCTTTTAGGAGTTCCTCCGCATTATGAAGCCGGCCGTGGATTCTTTCTTTTCCCGAAGAGCCAGCGCGTGTTCCCGAATCTGGATGCAAACGGAGTTCCTATCGCTGAGACGATGTTGGATGTCGAGATGAGTTATCTGACAGGGTTGGGCCACGCGATGGTGGACGGTCAGATGCGTGTGGACGCCTTCCAAGAGAAACCGGGAGAGAAGCCGTATGATCCCAACCAGGTTTTTGAGATGCTTCTGAGTTATGGAATGAAGAAATGGTATGCGGAGCGTTTTGGAGGAGCAGACGTGGATGTTCTGGTCGCGAAGAGAGCGTTTTTAAATGAATTCCGGAGCCGCTTCGTGAATGAATCGAAGCTGAAATACGATCTTCAGAGGAACTATGTTCAGGAGAACATCCTCTTGGCATTTTTGCTGGCGGGTGAAAAAGGTCGGCAAATCTGGAATGAAATGTACGGGACATCGAAAGCCGCTGCATTCCGGGGCGGGGACAGAGTTTCGTTAGAGCTCTGGAGTGACATTCGTACCAATGCCCAGGAAGCCGTCAAGGCGAGTCCGGAGCTCAGAGAATTTTTGGAAGGTTTGATGAAATATGTCCGTTTCACGAATCTGAATACCTTTTATTTTGCGTTTGACGGGAAGGTTGCGGACGTGTTCCTGGATAAAACGCAAGGCTATGAACAGCCGCTGGCGAATCCGGCAGAGGGTACTTTTTTTGCTCCGCGGCGCAAGGGGATGGAGTTGGATTGGTCGTCGCATGTGTTGACACCGATGATGGTGACGAAGCCTCAGTGGATGAGCCCTACGTATTACACGGAAAAGCAGAAGAAACTTTTTCCTGACGTTGAGGAGTGGGCCGATTTATGGAACATCGCCAATGCCGCAAAGACCGCAGCCGGTGGGAGTTTGTCTGCGGCGCCGTTCGGTCCTTTCTGGTTCGATACGGGGAAGGTGCAGGATATCGAGAGGATCGTGCGGATGGCAATGGATGAGAAGAATCTCTGGGATCGTTTGTTCATTCGTTCAGCGTTCCGGCTCCCGCTTTTTGATAACGAGGTGGGTGCGCAATATCCGAAGGATCGGATAGAGTTTTCGGATCCCGAGAATTATATGATGATCAACTCCTCGATCGAAGTTCCGGCGGGTGTCCGTGTGAAGATCGGGAAGGGTGTGTGGCTGGATCACGCGAAGCTTGTGATCGATGCGAAGGCCGGGGAGACAGTCGTGATTCCGGACGGGACGATCCTGGCAGCGGTGAGAGTGAAGGGACAGTTCCGCGGCACAGGGACCAATCGTTACTTTTATCATTATATGGGCGACCGTGGCATTGATTTTGACAGGCAGCCCCGGTTCATCTCGAATATTCACTTAAAAGACATCGCGCGTCCCGTGACGGTCAGTCACGCGGAGGATGTGGATCCAAAATCTGCCGAGCCACTAAACGTGCAGTTGGCCGATGGGACTCCTCTGGGGGGTTATTCGTTTGCGAAGTCGTTCTTTCCGTCGGACAAGAACGCCCGCGTTTTTGATTTCGCGGCAAATTTTAATGCTCTGTCAGAACATATTCAGACCATGCGCCGAAGTGAAATTCGGAGTAAGGTCCAGATATTGACCGATCTAGTGCCGGTCATGGCGAAGCGAGAGACACTTCCTGCGAAGGTTGGCGGCATTGTTATCTTTGGAAGCTCTAGCAAGAGGGTCACGCCGGAAGCCGCCAGAATGTATAAGGAAGGGAAAGCCCCTTGGATCCTGGTGTCCGGACGGTATGGCAAAGACGTGAAAGAGGATGGAAAAGTTGAGCCCGAAGCGCTTATTTTCAAGAAAGAACTTATGGCGCAAGGCGTTCCCGAAGAGGCGATCATCCTTGAAGATCAATCACGCGACATGACCGACAATGCCGTGAAAACAGCGGATCTTTTGAAAGCCAAAGGGCTTTCGCCTGAATCAGTCATTTTCTTGCATGGACCCTACCACGTATTAAGGGGCGCTCAGGAGTTCCGTCGCGCGCTCGCTAAAGCCGGTCTTTCCACAAAGGTTTACGAGCATGCAGGGTATGTCCCGGACGTTGCCGGCATGTCTGCTGCTGAACAGGATAAAATTGAAAAAATGATGATCGCCCAGATCGGGAAACTTAACTCCGATGTTCCGGAGATCCCGGAATTGTCGAAGCTGAATGAACTCCTGACGGAACTTCTCGGAGAAGCCGCTTCACCGGTGCAGGCGTCCCGGAGTGAAGCGCGTTCGATGCAGCTCATCAAAATAGGGTTTTTGATCAATGCCTATTTTAGAAGGACTGACGCTTCAGTTAGAGCTAGGACCATTCAAAATCTGATTAAAGGTTTTGGTTTATTGCCGGAAGCCGCCGGCTTATTGGAGACAATGCGCCAACGGCGGAGTGGTGAGTTGGACC
>JBAXGK010000303.1:0-2717 GCA_037139435.1 Candidatus Omnitrophota bacterium
GCTATCCGGTCGACGATCGAGATCGCGGAGCGTTGCAACCTGGAACTCGATTTTCACAAGATTTTCCTTCCTCAGTTCGCACCGCCGGACGGGAAAACGCAGGTTCATTACATGGAAGAGCTTTGCTTCAGGTTCCTGCGCGAACGTTTCGCAGGCGATATCCCCGCGGAATATGAGGCGCGCTTACGCACCGAGATCACGCTGATCAACAAGATGGGTTATATCAGTTATTTCCTGATCGTCTGGGATTTTATCCGGTTCGCCCGGGAAAAGGGGATTCCCGTGGGCCCGGGCCGCGGGTCGGCGGCAGGGAGTCTTGTCGCCTACGCGCTTTACATCACGGACATTGATCCCATCAGGCACCATCTTTATTTCGAACGTTTTCTCAATCCCGAACGCGTCAGCATGCCGGATATTGACATCGATTTCTGCTACGAGCGTCGCGATGAAGTGATCGACTACGTGAAACGCAAGTATGGCACGGCCAACGTGGCGCAGATCATTACGTTCGGGACCATGGCGGCAAAGGCCGCGGTGCGTGACGTGGGGCGGGTAATGGGCATTCCCTATGGCGAGGTGGATCGCATCGCGAAGCTAATCCCCCTGGAGCTTAAGATCACGCTCAAAATGGCGCTGGAGCGGGAACCTCAGCTGAAAGAAATGGTCGCGACAGATGTGCGGATGGCGCAATTGATAGAGACGGCCCAGGCGCTTGAGGGGCTTTCTCGACACGCTTCGATCCATGCCGCCGGGGTTGTGATCTCGGACGTGCCTCTCACCGACCACGTGCCGCTTTACAAGACCGAGGACCAGATCTGTACTCAATACACCATGAAGGATCTCGAGAAGATCGGCCTTCTCAAGATGGACTTTTTAGGGCTTAAAACGCTTACCGTGATCGATGAGGCGGTGAAGATCATTCAGAAGACGCGCGGTGTGAGAGTCGATATCGCGAGGCTTCCGGAGGACGATCCCAAAACTTATGAGATGTTGGCGAAGGGAGATGCGCTCGGAGTGTTCCAGCTTGAAAGTTCGGGGATGCGTGACCTTCTCAAAAAAATGAAGCCGAGCCACTTCGGCCACCTTGTGGCTCTCCTCGCGCTCTATCGCCCGGGACCTCTCGGCAGCGGTATGGTGGATGATTTCATCAAGCGCATGAGGGATCCCAAGCTTATCAAATACGATCATCCGGCTCTTGAGCCAAGCTTGAAGGAAACTTACGGCGTCATTCTTTACCAGGAACAGGTGATGCGGATCGTGAGCGATCTCGCGGGGTTTACGCTCGCCCAAGCCGATTCGCTTCGCAGGGCCATTGGAAAAAAGATCCCGGAGGTCATGGCCAAGGAGAAAAAGGCTTTCATGGATGGATCTATGAAGCGCGGAGCCAAGGAAAAGGTGGCGGAGAAGATCTGGGAACTCATCGATTACTTTTCAGGCTACGGCTTCAACAAATCCCATTCGACAGCCTATGCCGCTGTGTCCTATCAGACGGCCTATCTCAAAGCACATTATCCCGTGGAGTTCATGACGGCGCTCCTGACCTCGGAAATGAACAACACCGACAAAGTGGTGCAATATATTGAAGCGGCCAAGAAAATGGGGATCGATGTTCTTCCGCCCGCGGTGAATGAAAGCTTTTCGGATTTTACCTGTGTTGGGAATCACATCCGGTTCGGGCTCGCGGCCATCAAGAACGTCGGTTCGACGGCCATCGAATCCATTATCGCGACGAGGCTGAAGGAAGGACCGTTCCGCTCGCTTTTTGATTTTGTTCAACGCGTAGAACTTCGGACCTGCAACCATAAAGTGATGGAAAGCCTTATCAAGTGTGGCGCTTTTGACGAATGGAAACTTCATCGCTCACAGCTTATGGCCATGCTGGACGGCGTGTTGGATATGGGGGCGAATGTTCAGAAGGATCGCAGCCGCGGGCAACTTTCTTTTTTTGAAAATAGCGGGGGAGGGTCGGATGGTTTTCATGACCAACAGGCCTCGGTTCCCGATATCCCAGAGTGGCCGGAGAACCAAAAGCTCGCCTATGAGCGCGAGCTGATCGGTTTCTATGTTTCTTCGCATCCGCTTTCCAAATATGCCAAGATCTTGAAAAGTTATGCGTCGGCGACCACGGCGAATCTTTCGGAGTTCAATCATCAGGCCGAGGTGACGATCGGCGGGATCATTGACACGATGAAGGAGATCCTGACGAAAAAGGGAGATAAGATGGCTTTTTTAAGCCTTCAGGATCTAAACGGTTCGTGCGAAACGGTGGTGTTTCCGAGTGTTTATAAGGCGGCGGGAACTTTGATCCAAAAGGATGCTCTAGTCTTTATCAAAGGAAAAGTGGACGCACGTGACGATGTCGCGAAGCTCCTGGCCGATGAGATCATTCCGCTGGAGGAAGTTCCGAAGCGGTACACCCGTATGATCGCCGTGAACCTCAAGACTGCAGGGCTTGGAGCCGAGGTCTTGCATGAAGTGCGAAGGATCCTCATGGCTCACAAGGGGAACACGCCCGTTTATCTTACTCTTCAGGACCCTAAGGGGCGCATGACGGTGCTGGATTCCGGAGACAATCTCAAGGTGGAAACCTCGGATGTTCTTTTCGAAGAACTCGAGCGTCTTCTGGGCGAAAACTCCGTTAAAATCCGCTCCTAAGGCCTCTTTTTTCTTTAAACTCAAGCTATGCATGAGGTTACAACTTAAATCGCTTGACAAGG
>JBAXGK010000304.1:0-2717 GCA_037139435.1 Candidatus Omnitrophota bacterium
GAAGGCGTTTCTTCCCTTCCCTGAGAACCTGAAGGTATAAAATTATGAGCCTCTTCAATAACCGTTTGAAAAGGAGGAATTCTGCCGCTCATGCTGGCCCTGTGCTCGAATAAACTTTCCATTACAATCGACACAATGGTGGATTGTGTCAAATGGTCATATCCTCCCAAATATAGGATCGAAACCTGGGAGGGCCTTACAAACCCCTCCGGATTTCCCTCGGGATCCGGCATCCCCTCGAATTTAAGGTGTTTTAGAGTGTTTCTTAATCTTTCATTGGTCGTTTCCATTTGAACTAACCGCTTGTGAATAAGCGTCAATGTGCGACGAACAGCGTTGACCGTAGGTCTTCCAGCGCGCTCACCACCCTCGCTTTTTTCCTTCTTGGAGCCGCCCTCCTCCGCGCCTTGCCTCATCCACCCCTCGGCAGCTTTTATTAAATTGTCCAAATAATGCACTATTGAAGCATCGCCACGTGGGCGCAGCCCATCCAGCTGCAGCAGCTTACTTAAAATATCTTTTTGAGGCTCTGTCAATCCTTCCGTCATTTTTTGTATTAACTCTTCTATCAGATGTGCGTTATTTTCCGTCATCCTTATGAAAGGAAATAGCAACCTGACTTTTACTCTGGGGAACAGATCTTTTTTCTCCCATAATCCGACATAATCACCATGAGGATCAAAAATTACAATCGGGTAACCGATGTCGATCAATTCACGTAAAATACGCCGCGCCGCAACGGTTTTCCCACCCCCCGTCATTGCAAGAATTGCCATGTGACGAGAAACAATTCTATCCGCTGACAAATTTACTTCCACATCGTCGCGCGCAATTAACGAACCGACGTTAAGCGGTGTGTGCCCGGGTATGCCGGTTCCGAGCAACGCTTTAATCGCCGCCGCGGGGGGATAATAAACTTCGGCCGCTGGTTGCACCGGGTACGTAAGAGGCAAAAGGTTATACGGATCCTTTGACGAAGTGAGAGTCATTCCAAGAACAAGAACCATTGCCTGTAGTTGATCTCGGCTTTCGGACAAAATGGTGTCTTTTAGCGCTATGCTTTCGCTCGACAATTCTTGAGCAGCTTCAAACGGAAAAAAGGGATTAAAACGATCCATGGAAGTTATGCGCCCCCACACGCATACCTTTTCGTTGCGTTTATAGTCATCACTCGGAACTTCCATCATGACAGCAACAAAGTCGCCGACACGAGACTTGAAGCTTTTCAGAATAAACGTAAACTCAATGGGCGATGCATTGCCGACAACAGTACCAATTTGATCCCATTCCTTTTTGCTTTCCATTTGTCACCTCTCTTATTTAAAGATTCCCGGACGAAACATCATATCGCGCGGAGAATTGCATAGCATTCTTCGCATCGCGTTTATCATTGTAGGATTTTTTGTTTCCAATGCTTTTTTCATTATTTGGGCAGACAGTCGCGCATTAATAGGCCGCGTCATCCAATTCGGTATTTTTGAATGCTTGTCAACAATATCTAATCCCGCTGGAAAAGCATATTGCGGCAACAGTCGTGAGCTGTGCACCAATAAATCAAAAATTCGCTCTGCCTTCCCCAGGCTACATTCAAACATTTCTACGCGCACGGGCGACGACATTTGCGAAGGTTTCATAAAACTAACGCTCGGCAGAGGATAATCTTTTAAGTCTTGCATCCAAATATCGGGCGTTCTTCCGGGGTAATACTCATTCTTGTTGATAGGAATAGGTTCCATATATTCGGCCTCATTCAGAACGCATTCGAACAAAATGGAATCGGATATTTTGAATTCCCGCAAGCGCTGCTTAAAAACATCCGCGTCAGCGTTCGTTATCAGTTGATCCTTACACATCAAGTTTATATAAGCTTGCGCCACCAGAGTGGAATTCGAACTGCGTTCTATCACTCCGCATGTTACGGCTTTACACGATTGCAAAAAGCGCAACTGCGCCAAATGCACTCTGATAAAGTTGGCATCATGCCCTGTTCTCTCCCTCTCTTTTTCAGGCAGCAAGAATTCTAATCCCTGAGCAGAAAAGTTTGGAAAACCCTTGTAGGAATACATGCTTACCGGATTTACAAGCGGGCCATGCATAAAAATAAAGTCTGGTTCTTTCCTTTCGGCAAGCTTTATAGCTCCCGCTGTTTCCAAACAAATTCTGGCAACATCCTTCATCCTGTCAATGTCTTCGTCTAAGCCGTCAAAAATCCCTTCCCCCGCCATTCCTGACTGATAAAGTTCTCCGACTAATTGGATTTCGAAATCGAAAGCCTCTCTTTCCGGACCCTCCGTCCCAGGCTTAACAACATAAGAACCCACTCGAATAGCTATTGGCGCAGATCCCAAGGAAGCCATATTGGCCATGCCGCCGTCAATAAACGCTATTTTTTTATTTTTCACAGAAAGCCATAACCGGTTATGTTGTATTTCCACTTTTTTAATTTTACCCATCGCCTCAAGTTTCTCGCGAATTTGAGTGGCAATGGTCTCCAAAACGCCCAAATAATCGGACTGAGATTGAGCGGAAAGCGTGGCTGTGGCCGCTAATAGCTGTGTAATAACGTGGGAGCTTTCTATTGTTTGTCGTATTTTAGATTTGGAGCTTTCTGATTTTTTTTTAATATCAGGAAAATAGGGCACGGACGGTGGCAGATCTTGCCGCTTCGTTTGCGACTTTTTTGAAGTATTTTGAGGTTCTATCGTCTCTGCCTTCCC
>JBAXGK010000305.1:0-2716 GCA_037139435.1 Candidatus Omnitrophota bacterium
ATTCTTATGGTGGGGCACATCCTGCGTTACCATCCTGCCGTAGTACGTCTGCAGCAGCTGGTCAAGGAAGGCGTCCTGGGTAAGATCCATTACGTCTATTCGAACCGTCTTAGTATGGGGAAGATCCGCACCGAAGAAAACGTTCTGTGGAGTTTCGCGCCGCATGACATCTCGGTCATTCTGGCCCTTCTTGGCGAACAACCTTCTATCGTCTCTTGCCAGGGCGGTGCTTATCTCAGCCCGAGCGTTTTTGATATAACCACCAGCGAGCTCGTTTTTGCTAGCGGCGTACGGGCCCATATCTTTGTCAGCTGGTTGAATCCTTTCAAGGAACAGCGGCTGGTGGTCGGTGGGTCCGAAAACATGGCTGTTTTTGATGACACGGTCGAACACAAGCTCGTTCTTTACCCGCATCGAGTTGATTGGAAAGGCGGAATTCCGACAGCGGTCAAAGCCGAAGCCAAGAATATTGATCTGGAAAGCCATGAGCCTCTGAGAATGGAATGCGCGGCGTTTCTGAAATCGATCGAATCCCGCGTACCGCCCCTTACCGACGGGCGAGAAGGTCTTAACGTTTTACGGGTATTGGATGCTTGCCAAAGGTCGCTGACGGGTGATGGTAGTTCCATGCAAATCGAAGGGGGGACGATGATGGTAGCGGAAGAAAAAACTTACTTTGCTCACAAAACAGCCTGCGTGGATGATGGCGCTGAGATCGGTGTCGGCACAAAGATCTGGCATTTTTCGCACGTCATGAAAGGCGCCCGGATAGGGGAGCGATGCTCGCTGGGACAGAACGTGAACGTGGATGGCGGCGTCATTATTGGGAATAACGTCAAGATCCAGAACAACGTTTCCATTTATACGGGCGCGGTGATCGAAGATGATGTTTTTCTTGGTCCTTCTTGCGTGCTGACCAATGTAACTAATCCGCGCTCGCAGGTGATTCGCCGGGAATTGTATGAGAAAACTGTTTTTGAAAAGGGTTGTTCTATTGGAGCCAATGCCACGATCGTCTGCGGTGTTACTATTGGTCGCTATGCGTTTGTTGCAGCTGGTGCCGTCGTCACAAAGGACGTGCCCGACTATGCCCTTATGATTGGAAATCCGGCACGACAAAAGGCGTGGATGAGCAGACATGGCCATAAGCTTGGAAAAGCCGATGCCAAGGGGATGATGAAATGTCCGGAAAGCGGCTTGCGTTATAAGGAGGAGTCGGCCGGCGTGCTCCGGTGTCTGGATCTGGATGAAGATGCCGCGCTGCCCGCTCAGATGGCCCGCGGAACGAAGTCTTACGATGAGTTTAAAAAAATGTAACTTTTTGGCCGTCATTCTGAGGCCTGTTTGGTGCTTTCGTAAGAAAGCGGCAGGACGAAGAATCTCGAACGGGATCCTTCGCTATGCTCAGGATGACGACTTTTGAAACTGCAGCGTGTTTTAGCAGTTTTGCTTTAAAGAACGCAGAATTTTAAAAGGAGAAAGTATGAAAGTTCCCCTGCTCGATTTGAAAGCCCAATACGACAAAATCCGGCACGAGATCGAGCCTGTCCTTAAGGAGGTTGTCGAGTCCCAGCATTTTATTATGGGGCCCCAAGTGCAGGAATGCGAGAAAGCGGTCGCTGGTTACTCCGGGTGCGCATACGGCGTGGGTGTATCTTCTGGTACGGACGCTCTTCTTGTCGCCCTTATGGCCGAAGGAGTCGGACCAGGCGATGAAGTGATCACCACGGCCTACACCTTTTTTGCCACAGCCGGCTGCATTGCCAGGCTGGGCGCAAAGCCCGTGTTTGTGGATATTGATCCGGTATCGTTCAATATCAATACGAATCTCATTGAGGCGAAAATCACCAAGCATACGAAAGTGATCATGCCCGTCCATCTCTTTGGGCAAATGGTGGATATGGATTCCATCATGAAAATCGCCGCAAAACACAAGCTTGTTGTGATCGAAGACGCTGCCCAGGCTATCGGTTCGGAGGACAAAGGGCGGCGAGCAGGATCGCTCGGCCACTACGGGTGCTTCTCGTTCTTCCCGTCAAAGAACCTGGGATGCTTTGGTGACGGGGGCATGGTGGTGACGAACGACGCGGCGCGCGCCGAGAAATTGGCTATCCTGCGCAACCATGGGTCCAAACCGAAGTACTATCATAAGATCGTGGGTGGCAATTTCCGCCTTGATACGCTGCAGGCTGCTGTGGTGACGACAAAACTGCGGCATCTGGACCATTGGACGAAATTCCGCCAAGCGAACGCAGAGCGGTACGATCGTCTGTTCGCGGAGTCCGGATTGGTGGAGAAGAATGATGTGAGGTTGCCGCAGGTTCGGACGGGTCGGCATATTTTTAACCAGTACGTGATTCGCGTGGCGCGGCGTGATGAGTTGCAGAACTTTTTGAAAATGCAGGAGATCGGCACGGAAGTTTATTATCCTGTCCCTATGCACCTGCAGGAATGTTTTAAATATCTCGGGCACGGAAAAGGAGATTTTCCAGAGAGTGAGAAGGCGGCGATGGAAACGCTCGCGCTTCCGATCTATCCCGAGTTGAGCGATTCTCAGGCGCGGTACGTGGTGGAAACCATCACGCGTTTCTACGCGACGGGAATTTAACGTAACGTTCCTTCTCCCTGGAGGGAGAAGGCGAGGATGAGGGGGCAAATTAATGCTTACTCCCTCACCCGTCCCTCTCCCACAGGGAGAGGGAAAAGATTCCTAGTT
>JBAXGK010000306.1:0-2702 GCA_037139435.1 Candidatus Omnitrophota bacterium
GCGTGGATCGAGAAAGTGCTGAGCTTTTGAGGGTCCTGACGCGCCAAGACAGTGTTCGGGGGCGAGGCTCTTTGCTCATGGATGTTTTTCTAAGCCAAATGTTCCAAGAAGGAGCCCAGGAAGTTTTCTGGAGATCCTTTAATGCGAAGTCCCATGATTTTTATGACAGTTATCTTGAAAAGAAAGAAGCCGCCGGTGCGGTAAAAATTGAAAATCATTTTCGGGACGACTATAGGATATCGCTTCTCAAAGATATTCTGGCGAAGGAGAGGGCTAAAGCCAGTGTTGCGAAAAAAACATGGACGTTTCAAGAAGTCATGGAGTCGCTGCCGTCTTCAGCGCAGGAGCTCTTGGAGAAGATTCGAGTAAAAGATCCTGAGACATTGGAACATATGAAGAGGGTGATGCATCTTTCGCTCATAACAGCCGAGGAGCTTGGGATGTCGTCTTCTCTGCCGTTGGCTCAGGCGGCTCTTCTTCACGATGTCGGAAAACTGGCGATCCCTGATGAAATTCTCAACAATTCCAATCCCGAATTGTCTGAGGGTGAATGGATCATCATGAAAACGCACGCTCAAAAAGGCGCCGACCTTCTTGCGCTGATCCCGGGCCTTGAGGTTGTTCGCGAAATTGTTCTTTCTCATCATGAGAGAGCGGATGGAAAAGGCTACCCGCGTGGATTGAAAGGAGAAGAGATCTCTTTGGAAGCGAGGATCATCGCGGTGGCAGATTCCTTTGATGCGATGACTGCGGGGCGCGTCTATCAGGAGGGAATCGCGGCGTACAGGGCGGTTCGAGAGTTTCTCAATTATGGGAATGAAGGACGGCTCGACCTGACAGCGGTCAAAGCTTTTGCCCGGGCTTGCCACCTTGAGAACAAGAAGCTCAGAGAACTTGAAGAATCTTTTCATCCGGAAACCCGCTCAGAAGTTCGCGCGTCTGACTTCGACAACGAAGGCTCGATAAGTCGGATGCGGCAGCTTCTCGAAAAAACTTTTCCGGAAGCGAAGGTCCGTTCCGAGGTGCGTTTACCTGCCGGCAGGGAGAAGGAACCTTTTGGGACGCGCGTTCCGCTTAAAAAAAGTGAGATTCCAGGAGAAGTGACGGCGATTTCGTTCGAAGGGAAGCCGTACGCTTTGTCCGCAATCCGTACGATGCTGCAAAGCCGAGACCAGTTCAACTTTGGAATTCTGCTTTTTGGATTGGTCCCTGAAAGCCAGCAGGAATCGTTTGTCGCTTCATTCCCGCGCGAGCTTCAGGAAAAAGTTCAGACTTACCGTCGCGCCCCCTCGACGGCTCTCACCCAACCCAGGGACGAATTCCTTCAAACCGAGGATTTTACTGCCCAGGTTGAAGGGATCGTCAGGATCGGGATCGGACCCAAGCTCGCCTCGAGCACTGTTCAATTCGAGATCGAACAGACCACGGATGAAAAAGCCGCTTTCAGGATATTTGTGAAAGGAAGCATCCACGCGGAACACGAGGTGTCGCTTGGGAAAACTTATCTGGTCGCCCGGGAGGAGATCCCCGGCAGGCCCACCGATGCCCCCAAGCTTTTCACGGCGGCTTCGGATTTTCTTTCCGCGGGCGAACATTTTTCTTTTTGCATGTTCCGGGAGGGTCCTGCGACCAAGATCAAGATCGTTGATATCGACTCCACGAACGGAACGGTCCTTCAAGCCAATGTTTATCCGGGGACGGTGGTTCATCCGAGGCGCCAACAGGATCTGGCAATCTATGACGGAAAGATCCAGACGATGTTGGAAGAATTTTCGGAACGGATGCACGCCGATGGTCCCGCGACGGACCCCGGAACGAAAGACGTCCATTACCTGGAAGCCCTAAGAGAAGCCACCCAACTCTATATGGATAGTTCTAAGTTTCATGAGCTTGAAGGGCCCAGGAAAAAACTGCTTGAGAATTACTTTTTTTCAAATACAGGCAGTATTACGGGTTCCGCCGAGAGGCGCCAAGCGGCTCTTGTCGGGTTGGAATCTTTGCTGGAGGATGATCGGATTGCGGTGTGGGAGCCTGTTCTCGAAGTGGCCGTCAAATACGTCCGGTATTTCGTGCATTTGATCCGTCTTCTTGAGACTGAAAAGATCAAGCTGGCGCCTTCAAGACTTCAGCGAGAAATGGTACGCGCTCTTTCTAAAATAGCCGGCAATGCGGAAACCATTCTGGAAGTCCCGAAGCCCGACAGAGAAATGTTTAGTAGAACGATCCGCATCGACACGCTACCAAGGTCTGAAGTTCGGAGTGAGGATGGGGCCGATCCGGCTCATCCCGAGGTCAGAACGAATACGGCTCCAAAAATGAAGACGGTGTTCCCTCTGACTCCCGAATTCATAGAGAGACTCCAGCCGGGAAAGACCGAAAATGGACCCGCCGTGACGCGTCAGCTTATCGAAAAGTTGCGGCAAGAATTTGATCGGATAGGAGAAAAGATTGTATTTCTCGGAGGAGATCCGACTCGGAGTCTTCGTGAAGACCGAAGCGTGACTTTCCAGCTCGGGCGTCTAAGCATTTCTTGTTTTCAGACAAAACGCGAAAAATCGCGCTATATCTATTCGATCTCTGATGCCGAGGGTGCTGTGATTGGGCACGGGACGTTTATTTACGGACGTTGGAGCCGGACTCTTTTTTTCCGCTATTCGATCCATAACGATTTTAGGGGAAGAGGTTACGGGGAAGAGTCCCTG
>JBAXGK010000307.1:0-2696 GCA_037139435.1 Candidatus Omnitrophota bacterium
GACGCCGTCCAATGCAGGGACAACCTGGAAGGCCTCTCCGGCCAAGAACACAGCTTCCAAGAACGTAACTTCCAAGAAGGCTGTTTCTACGTCGGAGGACACGGCGTCGGCTCAAGTTTCAAGTCCAGCCAATGACAAAGCGATGGCTATCTCGACGCTAGCCAAGATCGTTGGGTCAGGGACCCCAGAAGAAAGAAAGGCAAGGATGGACAGTCTCAAGCGTGTCAGCCAAGCTTTGGCTCAAAACCAAGCACAGAATCAGACCCCAACAGAAAAGACCCGCTGAATTTAACGATTTAAGATCTGAAATAACCCCACGTGCTTTTTAAGAGCGCGCGGGGTTATTTTTTTTGAGGAAGGCCCTCTTGCCTCCGGCGATGCCCTTTGGTGATTAGAATGTGTATGGGGCCAAGTTTCTCTCGTTCTTTCCTTTTCATAACGCCTCCGTGCAGCTATTATATCCCCCAAGTGCTGTGCTAGATTGCCGGGGCTACCTCCGCCAAATGGAGAATGGCATGCTCCTAGCCGGTTAGAACTTTTGGACTGTTTCGTGCACTACGATCAGACCGATGCCTAGGGGAACAACCCATCTTGTCTGCTAGAGGTAGAAGCCGACCGAAGCAGAAAGGCGGTTTCTGGGAACGGTCGCCGGCTCTGTATTCGATGGTTGTAAGATTCGTTAAAGACATCATGAGGCTCGTTCGTCCATGGAGAGGCGCTCGTAGCACAAACGTTGAGGGGAAACCAATATGAAAGTTGTGATTCTTGCGGGAGGTCTCGGTACGAGGCTTGGCGAAGAAACAGAATTACGGCCCAAACCCATGGTGGAGATCGGCGGTAAGCCGATCCTGTGGCACATTATGAAATCGTATTCCCATTATGGATACAATGACTTTGTGATCTTGCTCGGGTATAGGGGGTACATGATCAAAGAGTATTTTGCGAACTATTTCCTCCACCAGAATGATGTCACGATCGATCTGAGCAGCAATAAAGTGGAGATCCATAACAATGCCGTAGAGCCGTGGAAAGTGACTCTTCTGGATACCGGGAAGGACACGATGACCGGAGGCCGGATCAAAAGAGCCGAAAAATTTATTGGCCGGGAACCGTTCATGCTGACCTATGGCGACGGGATCTCGGATGTTCCTCTTGATAAGCTCCTGCAGTTCCACCAAAAACACGGCAAATATATCACACTTACTTCAGTACAACCCGAGGGCCGCTACGGCGCTCTGGATGCCGGGCCGGATGGACGCGTGAACTCCTTTATCGAGAAACCCAAAGGGGATAATGCTTGGATCAATGCCGGTTTTTTTATCTGTCAGCCCGAAGTGATGGATTCTATCAAGGACGATGCGGATGTCTTCGAACAGGGACCTCTCGGGAAAATGGTTCGTGAGGGACAGTTGTACACTTATCGTCACTACCAGTTCTGGCGGTGTATGGATACCCAGCGCGATAAGCAAGCGCTCAATGAATTGTGGCGAACAGGGAAAGCCCCTTGGAAAAAATGGTAGAGCGATTTCGGGCGGCGTACACCGGTCAAAAGGTGCTGATCACCGGAAATACCGGATTTAAGGGGTCGTGGCTCACTCTCTGGCTACAATCGCTGGGGGCTTCCGTCTACGGCTATTCTATTGATATTCCAACCCGACCCGCCCTCTATAAAATTGCCAAGATCAAGATCCCCATGGTCTGGGGGGATGTCTCGGATGTCTCAAAGATCACTCGATCGATTAAAAAAATAAAACCCGATATCGTGTTTCATCTGGCGGCCCAGCCGCTGGTCCGGGCGTCCTACCGTGAGCCTTTTGAGACCCATCGCGTCAACGTGATGGGGAGCGCCGCGGTGCTCGAAGCTTTGCGGCATTGTCCTAACGTACGCGCCGCAGTCATGATCACGACTGACAAGGTTTATGAGAATCAAGAGCAGGGCTGTCCGTTAAAAGAAACGGATCCGCTGGGAGGTCACGATCCCTATAGCGCCTCTAAGGCTGCAGCAGAGATCATGATCGCTTCGTATCGCAGGGCTTTCTTCAACGCGACTGGCTCTAGAGGGAAAAAACGAACACTCATCGCAAGCGCCCGCGCTGGCAATGTTATAGGCGGCGGGGATTTCGCCGAAGATCGTTTGATCCCCGATTGCTTGAAAGCTTTCCAGTCCGGCAAGCCGGTATCGATTCGTAACCCCGGGGCCGTTCGGCCCTGGCAGCATGTGCTGGAGCCCTTAGCCGGATACTTACAGCTGGGAGAACGATTGTTGCGCGGAGATGTGAAATATGCGGGTCCCTGGAACTTTGGCCCCAAGGAGTGCGATACCAAGCCTGTGAAGTGGATCGTCAGTCACCTAGCGAAAGACTGGGGAAAAGGCGCAAGATTCACGCTCGATCAGGGGAAACATCCCCATGAGGCGAAAGAGCTTCGTCTGAATATCACGAAGGCCAGGGAGTTGCTGGCGTGGCGCCCACGCTGGCGTCTCGAGACTGCGCTGGCGAAGGTTGTCGATTTTCATAAAGCCTTGAAAAACAGGGAAGATATGCGGAAGTTTTGTTTTGCTCAGATCAAAGAATACGCCGAGGCTTGTGCGTCATGAGCCATGCGGAGCGACTGCGACAGGAAATTCTAGAGAAGGTTCAGGAATATTATCGCGAGGCTTTTGGCAAGCCGCCCGTTTTTTCGCACGGCGATCGCAT
>JBAXGK010000308.1:0-2675 GCA_037139435.1 Candidatus Omnitrophota bacterium
GAAGGCTTTAAGCCAAAGTGTCGGTCATGAAAACCTCCTGACCACGCTTGCCGAATACGCCGCCTTTGACAGGAAAAAGCTGGCGAGAATAGCCCAGTCAATGGATTTTTCAAAAGAAGCCACCTTGAACTCTGATGCAATGCTGGAAACCATGAAAAAAATGCTCGAAGAACTTACTATAAAAATTAACCAAATGAAACCTTGAGGGCGAAAGGGGGCCGCTATAAAATGCAACCAATGGACATCGTTCAAAAACTCAAAACCTACCGGTTAAAAAACAAAATCCCGCAACAGACACTGGCCGATACCTTGGGCGTGGCTTTCAGCACCGTCAACCGGTGGTTTAACGGAAAATCCAAGCCGAGCGAGATCCAGGTCTTTCACATAGAAAAGCTTCTCCAGAAAAAACCAGTTCGATAATAAAACCATGAGCCAAGCCCTTCTCTACGTCAGAGTTTCTTCAGTCCAACAGGAGGAAGGCTTTTCGCTGGATGCCCAGGAAAAGCTCGGTCATGATTATGCCCTCCGCCACACTCTCAAGATCGTAAAATCCTGGAAAGTCTCAGAATCTGCGTGGAAAGACGATCGGGTTGCGTTTAATCAGCTCGTTGAATACGCCAAACGGCACAAAGAGATCAAAGACATCATTTTTGATGTCACCGATCGAGCCACGAGGAATGATTTCGACAAACTTAAAATCTGGTCTCTTGTAAAAGAGTTCGGAAAAACAATCCATTTCGCACGGTCAAACAAGATCCTTAATCACGAATCAGGATCGGATGATGAGTTCATGCTGGACATCGAAGTCGCGGTGGCTAAAAAAATGTCGAACGACATTTCCCGAAAAGCCAAAATGGGAATGCAGGAAAAAGCTGAACAGGGCCTGTATCCCTCCACGGCTCCGACCGGATACAAGAACAATCCTGTTACCGGTCTGATTGATATTGAACAGGACAAGGCGCCCCACATCAAACGGATGTTTGAGCTGATGTCTACGGGCAACTACTCGTGTGAGATGCTCAGCGAGCTTCTTTACAAAGAGGGTTTCCGCAACAAACGGGGCACCAGGAGCCATAAGAGCGCGATCGCCCATTATCTTCGGAATCCGATTTATTATGGCGCTTTCCGCTGGAAGGGGCTTCTCATGCAGGGCAGCCATACACCCATCATCTCAAAAGAGTTGTTCGACAAGGTCCAGGATGTGATCAGCGGAAAGTCTAAAGTCCATATCCATCGCAAGGGATTCGCCTTCAACAATCTGATTTTTTGCGGGGAGTGCGGCTGCAAGGTTGTCGGTGAGCTTCAGAAAGGACATCATTACTACCATTGCACCTTTTCAAAAGGCCGTCATGAGGGGAAAGGCCGTTATCTCCGCGGCGAGAAGATCTCAGACCTTGTGAGCGATCGGGTCCGGGAAGTGACATTGGACCGGCAAACCATCGATTGGGTGAAAGAAAACCTGCGCGTCCGGAGTAAAGCCGCCATAGAACTCCAGGAAAAGCGCCTGGCTGCCCTTAAGACGCAGCATGAGACGGTCAGTAACCGTATGAGCCGGCTCTATGATGCCAAGTTCGACGGGACGATCACTGAAGAGGTTTTTACCGCGAAAGAAAAAGAATATCAGGGGCAGTTACTGGAAATCAAAGCAAACATGGAAGGGATGCAAACGACCAATCCGAATTATTACGACGATGGCTGCCAAATCCTCGAACTCTCTAACCGACTGCATTCGCTATATGTTGCGGCGACCTATGAAGAAAAGGGTCAAATTGCGAACATTCTAGCCTCGAACTTTACCCTCGTTGACGTAAGTCTAGTCCCTAAATGGAGAAAGCCCTTCAGCTTTTTCGCCGAAGGGCTCTCTCGTTCACGATGGCTCCCCGAAGCACACGCCCGCGCGTCCGTTTTTCGAGGTCGAGTTCCCGATTTCCCTCTATAGGGTCCTCAAGGGAGCCTGGAAGATCGGAGATCCGGATCGCCCGCGCTCAACTTCAAACTGGCCGCTGAAAGCATTGCCGACCGCGACCGTCCCCTCTTTCAAACATCAAGTGTAGGGGCATTTGACCCTACACCTGGGAACGATTTACGCGACAGTGTTGCGCATTTCCGAGACACCGTCTCGGATTTCTGGACCAGCGATTCGATATTTTCCAGACAATGTCTGGCATTTTTGCTTCGGTAGGACAATTACGCAAACCGTGTAACGCTCTTTGCGTAATTGAAGAAAAAGAAGGGGAATCGCTTTATTTCAGCTTCCAATTAGCTATATCTGCGCTTTCGGCGATATTAATAATGTCTACCGGCGGATTGAGATGGCTTACTGAATGGATGCGAGCGAAATCAATCATCAGATCGCCCGGGGATGCAGAGAGGGTTAAAGTCGAGTTCGTGCTAGAAAAGATGTGATCTATGCTTTGTCTTGAAAAATCATTGGCGGGATGATCTTGCGTTGCCACCTTTCCAAAATCAAGCTCTGCCGCTCCGACCTGCGCGCAAAGACAAGTAACACAAAGAAAACTAGCCAGGCTTTTGGCTGCTTTTCGCAAATCATCTTGTTTGCTGTTTTCTGCCATGTGTTTTTCCCCGCAATTAATGCAGTATTTATGTTTCATCACTCAGCCTTTTATTACGCAAGATCCAGCGTTAGCTCTTTTGATAATTCGTAAGAAATTTTT